>BTID01000109.1:0-30314 GCA_036245275.1 Termitinemataceae bacterium | reverse complement strand
GAATTTTAACACAGAGGAAGTCAAAGAGGAACACAGAGGGGAAGAAAAGAGGAAAACAAAGATCATCAAATCTTGTTTTCTCTGTGTACCTCCTGTACCTCCGTGTTAAATTTGCCTTAGCAATTTGTCATTGTTTTTTGTTGCACCCAAATGGTATAAAAATTTAACTTGCGGCGGGCATATTATAAGCAGATAAAAATATCCCTCCGCAGAACAGCGGAGGGATTTAAGATGTTAGTGTGCTACTTTATACAGAAAGCGGGGACGCAGCCTGCAACTTGATTCGCAGTTAAGTCGGCGGTATGACCATTGTCGTTCACATAACAGAAGTTGGAATACACACCACCATTAGCGGTTGAAGCTAACCAATACGAAGCAGGATATGTGTCATATAAGTAATCATAAGATTTTATGCGAGTATTATTATCATTTGTATAAAATCCTTTAAAATTTGCTTGATTACTTGATGTTTCAGAAGTTGCGATAGAATGGCTGTTTCCATTTGTCATTTCCCTCTCAGTTGGTAACCACAATTTGTCTGTAATTGTCTGTAGATAAGTCTCTGAGCCTGTATGCACTATTTTTTTACATGCAACACTGCGGTTTGGCGGCCAAAGAACCGCATCGGGTACACCTGCGCTTATTAAGCCGGGTAAAAAATTGTCTACAATGTATGAGCGCATTCCACTACCCAAATATCCGTTTCCACTGGTAGCGGTTCCATTCATTTCGTGTAAGCCGGGAATATCTTTAAAATGGAATACTATATGCGGTGTTTCATTGTCGTTTATGCCGTTAAAAGAATTTATACCAATCACAATAAGCCGTAATGGACTTGTTTCGTTAATGTATCCATAAGAAAGATCTGTTTCATGACCTGTATCTCCTGCAACAGACAAGGAAGGCAAATCAATATAGTCGCCTAATTTGATAATACTTTGCCATTGTGTTGTGCCTGTGGTAAATATCGCCTGTATGTAGTTA
The DNA here is from genome assembly GCA_036245275.1 of Termitinemataceae bacterium. Taxonomy (GTDB): domain Bacteria; phylum Spirochaetota; class Spirochaetia; order Treponematales; family Breznakiellaceae; genus BTID01. The sequence continues at coordinate 29,330 of BTID01000109.1, read as the reverse complement.
TGCACTGCGTTAAAGCTTGCTGTTACGAGTGCCGCACCGGTAACACCTTGTGTAATTGCGAATTTTTGCGACAGGTTTTGTTCTGCTGTTGCCGCTGCCTGTAATGCATCAGAGAATGCCGTTCTTACCGCGGCTTCATTTGCATAATTCCTGTTTGTAACTACATATTGCGCTGTTGTCGTTTTACTTGCCTGTGAAAGCATATTATACACTGTAAGGTCTAATCCTAATGTTCCAGCATAAGTCGTCAATGCTGTATTCATTGCTTGTGCATCTGATGCCTTGTTTATTTCCGCAACTGGGCCTGTTTTAGGTAAATTTTCTGTTCCGCCTCCAGTGCCTGTTCCACCTCCAGTGTCTGTTCCGCCTCCGGTTCCTGTGCCGCCTCCGGTTCCTGTGCCTGGCCCAGTTTCAGGTTGTGTTCCAGTTACCGCTGCCAATGCAGCAGCGAATGCCGTTTGGACATCATCTTTATCTGCATAAGGCTTGTTTTCAAGTAGATACTGCGCCGTTGCCGTTTTATTTTCCTGTGAAAGCGTATCATACACGGTAAGGTCTAACTCTAAGACTTCAGCGTAAGTTTCTAACGCTTCCTGCATTGCTTGTTCATCTGATGCGTTGTTTATTTCCGCAACTGCGTTTATTACAGCTTCTGGTTCAGCTTCTGTTTCTGTTCCAGTTTTAGGTTTAGGAGTTTTTTCTACTTCTTCTACCGCTGTTTCCTCTGCAGCATTTTGAGTTGGGTCGCTGCACCCAATAAACAACAACCCAAATACCAGCACCAAACTGAAAACATTGAAAACCATCACTTTTTTAGATTTTCTTCGATTTTCCTTCGATTTTCTTCGATTTTCCATAATTGCACCTCCAAAAAAATTATAAACGCCGTCTTTTTATAAATCCTGTAAACGAACAACGCTTATATCTAATATAACAAATTAATGAAATTATGTCAATGGTTTAAAAATGATCGGGGTGCAACAATTTTTAATGGCACATTTAAAGAATTTTAACACGGAGGAATTTAAACACAAAAGAATTTTAACACAGAGGAAGTCAAAGAGGAACACAGAGGGAAGAAGATATTTTATATTGCGATTCGTAAAATTATAACACGATAACAAACTTGAAACAAATTAACAAATTGCCCCCTCTCTGTGTACCTCCTTTTACTCTGTGTTAAATTTGCCATTATTTTTTGTTCACAAAAAAAAGGGGGTGCAACAATTTTTAATGGCACATTTAAAGAATTTTAACACGGAGGAATTTAAATACAAAAGAATTTTAACACAGAGGAAGTCAAAGAGGAACACAGAGGGAAGAAGATATTTTATATTGAGATTCGTAAAATTATAACACGATAACAAACTTGAAGCAAATTAACAAATTGCCCCCTCTGTGAACCTCCCTTTACTCTGTGTTAAATTTGCAATTATTTTTTGTTGCACCCAAATGGTCGTGTATGGCCGTATGGTCAATAGGCATGGATTTTTATTCTGCTATTTGGTATAATTTAATTTATGGACAAAAGTTTAAAAAAGGGTGATGTTTTAGACAGCAATTTTAGGATTTTAGAGGTTCATCCTATGCCGGAAATTAAAGCATGCGGAATTTATGCGATTCATGAAAAAACAAAGTGCGAAGTTTTTCATGTTTTAAATGATGATGAGGAAAACCTTTTTGCATTTACATTTGCAACAGCACCGGAAGATTCAACTGGTGTTGCCCATATTATAGAACATAGTGTTTTGTGCGGATCGGAAAATTACCCTTTGAAAGATGCGTTTACAGTGTTGTGTCAGGGTAGTTTGCAAACATATCTAAATGCTTGGACATTCCCTGACAAAACTGTGTATCCTGCAAGCTCTGTGCATCCTGTAGATTATTTTAATTTGATGGCGGTTTATGGTGATTGTGTTTTTCATCCGCTGCTTGATGAATGGACATTTATGCAGGAGGGTCATAACTTAAGCTACAAAGATAAAAAATTATCGATAAGCGGTGTTGTTTACAACGAAATGAAGGGGGCATATTCTGCACTTGATGAATATGCCAGCCAGTGGTCTACACGATCCGTATTGCCGGATACGATCTATGCGCTGGATTCAGGCGGCGATCCTGAATGTATTCCTAATCTAACTTACGAATATTACAAAAAGTTTTATAAGGAGCGTTATTCGCCAAGCAACTGCAAAATATTTTTGGCAGGAAATATTGATACGGAAAAACAGCTTGCATTTATTAACGAAAAATTTTTATCAAATTTAGAAGCCGCAACTGTACCGCCGCCTGTAAAATCTACTGCACGGCGAAACGAAGCTAAAGTGATGGTTGTTAGCGCACCTGCCGCAGCAGAATCAAAAAAGTGTGAAGTTTTTGTTTCGTGGGTTTTACCGAATAGCATAAATGATATAACGCCTCTGTTGGTGTTAGAAGAAATTTTATTAGGACATGACGGCTCGCCGCTTTCGCGTGCACTTACAGAATCACACTTGGGGGAAGATCTTTCTACAGTTTGCGGATTGGAAAATGAATTAAAAGAACTTGTGTGGACTGTGGGGCTGCGCGGTGTTCCTGCAAAAAATATTGACGAGCGTATGCGTAAAATTGAAAATCTAATATTAGATGAATTACAAAGACTGGTGAAAGACGGCATACCTAAAAAAGAAAAAGAATCTGCAATGTTTAGTATGGAAACATATTTGCGCGAGATAAAACGATCCGGCGGTCCGTTTTCTTTAATTTGGCTGCGCCGATCTTTGCGCGGTTGGCTGCACGGTGCAAAGCCATGGGAGACTATGCTTTTAGAATCAACATTTGCAAAATTAAAAGAAGATTATGCAAATGATGAAAGATATTTTGAAAAGATGCTTACTACAGAATTGATAAACAACATGCACAGATCGTTAGTTGCAGTTAAACCGGATAAATATTTTTTACAAAAAAAAGAAAAGGCACTGGCGCAAAAATTAAAACAAATAGAAAAATCATTAAGCAAAGAACAAAAACAAGATCTTATGCAAAAAAATATCGAACTGGAAAGAAGACAAAACGAAGATGACAGTAACGAGGTACTTAAAAAAATACCTCATCTTTCTAAAAATGAATTAGATGCTGATGTTAACGTTATAAATCGAAATATAATTGATGCAGGCGGCATACCGGTTGTGTCGCATAAACTTTTTACAAACGGTATTACTTACGCAAATCTTGCATTTCCTATTGATGTTTTAGATACAGACGAATTGATATATCTTTCTTTTTTTGCATCTTGTATTTGCGATATGGGTTTGCCCGGTATTCATTGGGCAGATGTTTCCGGTATGTTAGCCCTTAATACTGCAAGTTTTTCTGCTATGCTGTATTCAGGCAAAAACGCGTTTAACCGTCCTGTAAGCGTTCAAACACCTTCCGGTGTGCTGGACCTTGCTGATAGAGATTGGATTATATTCAGCATCAAAACACTGGATGACAAAATAGAAGAATCACTTGAGCTGGTAAACCGCATAATAAGGCATGCGGATTTTTCTGACTATAAACGAATTACAGAATTGCTTACAGAAATGAAAAACGATGCCGACGCAAAATTGATTTCCAGCGGCAGTATCTTTGCAGGAATGCGCGCAAGCAGAAATTTCTCGCGCCAAGCATCTTTGCAGGAATTATGGAACGGCATAACGCAGGTTGAATTTCTTTATAAGCTTTTTAAATCTGATGTTGTAGAGCTTTCAAAAAAATTAAGCGGCATACGCGATAAATTAATTTTATCCTCCGGCGTCATCATTAATTTAACACGGGAAAATGATTCTGAAATATTTTATTTGTTTGAAAAATATTTTAGCGATCTGCATTGCGTACACACTGCAAAAGAAATTGTTTTACCGCAACAGACAAACAAAGAATCGGCAGAAATGTTTTATTCATCTGCTATGCAGGTTGGGTTTGCAGCTCTTTCTTGCAGCGGTTCGCCAACCGCCTCGCAGGAAGCCGTTGCAGAAGAGTCGCTATGTCATTACCTTAGTTACGGTCCGCTGTGGAAAACAATACGAATGAAAGGCGGAGCATACGGTGTGCATGCAAATATGTTTCCAATAGAACAGAGCATGCTTTTTACAACATTCCGCGATCCAAACCCTGAGGTATCTTTAAAATTGATGCCTGAAATTTTAAATGAAGTTTCGCAATCAGAAATTGACAGCGACAATGTAGAAAAAATAATTATCGGAACTTATGCAAAATTAAAACATATTTTTACGCCTGCACAAAGCGGTTTTTTTGATTTTTCCTATCTGCTGAATAATATTACATACGATGATAAAAGGGAAAAATTAAAAAAGGTACTTGATGTTAGCTCCGGCGATCTTAAAAATGCAGCGCGCAGAATATTTACAAACATGCAAAGCGGCGCAACAGTAAGTCTTGCCGGAAAATCTGCACTGTATAGCGCAGCAAAGATGGCCGGCATCAAAATAAAAAAACTACCGGTGGGATAAATGACAGCAACAGAAATAAAAACAGAAATTAAAAAAGAAAACAAAAACGATAAACTTATCACTCTAGTTATTGCATTAATTTCTATTTCCGGAATGTCTTTTTTTGGTTTTTTATTTTGGAAAGATATAAATATTACACTTGTTCATCAAAATGAAAAACCTGTAGCTACAGTTGTTAATAAAGTAAAAACTGTACAACGGCGTTTTGAAGATCGTGTTATCTGGGATATAGTTGTAAACGCCGCAGACCTATACAACAACGACACTATCCGCACAGATTCAGGCTCCGCTGTACGCATTAAACTTTCCTCTGGAGATATTATAGACTTGGGGGAGAACTCGCTTGTAAAAATATATTTAGACAAAAGCGGCGCAGGTGAGATCGAATTACAACAAGGAAGCGTAAGTGCCATTTCAATTTCCGGCACTTTAAGCATCATAAAAGAAGGCAGTGTAATAACTCCGCTTGAAGAAGGGGAAATTTATGCAAGCTCAGATGAGGCACAGCAAGAAATTGAATCAATGTTAGAAATGCGCGAAATTTTAGACGGACCTGTCCAGCAGACGGCTATAAATGCATTTATTGAACCTATCGGCGTACAAACTTTGGGGACGCCTGAAAATCTTTCGCCGCACGACATTGTCTTGCGCGATTCAGAATTATTAAAACAACGGCGCATTAATTTTTCATGGTCGCCTGTAGATGGTGCCGACGCATACATTTGGACACTCATTAACACAGACAAAAATGTAGAAGTGCGCAAGTATACACTCTCTGATTCAAATTATGTTTTTACAGACCTGCGGCTTTTTGCACAGGATAAAAATTTTTCGTGGCAGGTAGAACCTGTACAACTTGACGAGAATGGAAATATAACTTTACGCGGCGAGATTGCGGAAGGGATTTTTTATTTGCCAAGCATAGGTTCTGCAAAGCCCAAAAAAGCGGTTGTTATAGATGAGTAAAAAACTAAAAACATTAATTTTTTTAACAGGCATTCTTACTGCGCCGATTCTTGCTGCGCAAGAGACAGATCGTGTAAGACTAAGTTGGGACGCAGTTTTAGGTGCGGTTGAATATAGGGTTAATATACAATATGCTGGTGATGCAAACGGGCGGCGGCAAAGCAGCGATTCTGCATGGCGGACAGTAGATCAACTAAGAACAAGATCACTTTCTGTTGATATACAAAAAGATCCAGGGAATTATAGATACAACGTTTCGGTTTTGGATATTTTTGGTGTGTGGGGATCTCCTTCGAACTGGGTTTATTTTGAAATTGCTGCTGTAAATAAAGCAGATGAAATAGCTGTTGCAAATAAAGAAGATGAAATTGTTAAGGAAGATAAGAAAGCTAAGAATGACAAAAATGATAAGAAAAACAAGGAGGATAAGAAAGACAAAGAAGATAAGAAAGACAAGGAAGATAAAGAAGACAAAGAAAACAAAGAAGATTACGCTCAACCAACGGGTACAAAATACGTTTACAAATTTATGTACGGACAAGGTTACACACCTGTTATTCCGATGTCAGAAACATTCGGAAAATATTTTGATGGTAATTTCTATCCGGCAGGTATAGAAATTTATTTTTCTTATCTGCCTAAGTTTGCTTCGATGCAAGAAAAAGGCAGGTTCGGTTTAGAGGCGCGTCTGTCGTGGACGTATTTGAATTGCGAGCATTTGGCAGAGGAAGTTGGTAATTGGAGATCAGACGGTCATCTTTTTGGCGCGATGCTTAATTTACTATATAAAAAAGATTTTGCAAGGGATCGTTTATCGTTTGTTCTCCGCGCCGGATTTGATATGTTTGTAATTTATAATATCCGCCTAAATATTGGAGAGCGCACTATCTACGAAACATTAAGCGGCTGGATGCCTGCTGTAGATCTTAGCGCCGCATTTCAGTTTTACATTACCCCCGCATTTTTTATAGAAGCGTATGCCGAGGCGGACGCTATATTTACCGCAGATTCATCAATGCCGGTTTTTATAAAACCCGGCATTTTTATAGGTTGGCGTTTTTGATATGCTAGGTGCTTATTTCTATCCGTTTAACTTCTTTGTTTGATATGCGTACACCGTTTGCCTTTATGCCCTTTACAAGAAATTTTTCTGCCTTAAATTCTTCTTTTAAAACTTTTAAACGGGGTTTTGGAATATAGCAAAGTTTAAAAACAAATTTAGCGCGTGTGTCTATCAACAACACGTCTGTTTCTTCCGGCACAAATGAATATTCTTTATTCATAATCCAAGCTTCGATAGAACATCGCTTAATAAATGCTATGTTTGTTTTTTTGTCTTTATACACAATCGTAAAAATCATTTTATTTATCTGGTCTTTGTCAGCTACACCTATCCACCAAGCTTTTTCTCCTACAAAAGTTTTTTCATGAATATCCTGCACAGACCACAAGCCATTATTGCGCACAATTAAAATACGATCGAATGCAGAAACCGTTGCAATAAGTTTGCCGCTTACACCTGTGCCCACGTAACCTTTTAATGCATCGTAAAATACTTCAATATTTTTTTCTGATACTTCTTTTACATCGATCTTTTCAAACTTGCCGACTTTTGTTTTGCGCACACCGTTGCCGAATTCTTCGTTTGTTTTTATTTTTGCAATGATGCCGTCTAAAAATGCCGTTGCATAGGCGGTGGAATTTTTTAAATGTGTGTTTATTACTTTTATCCGCAACTTTATTTGATCCATTTCCTCTTTTGCTTTGTTAATATCATAAAGTGAAATTCTTCTAATTTGTATTTTTAAAAGATGATCAATATCGTCATGCGAAACACCGCGTGCGCCAACTTCTTTAAGAAATGGTTGAAAGCCTTTAAGAACAGCCTTTTCCACACCATCTGCTGTTTTTTCTTTTTCGATCAATTTATATATACGTTCTTCAATAAATATACGTTCCAAATTACGCAAGTGATATTTGTCTAGCAATTCTTTTTTTTCAAGCTCAAGTTCTTTAATAAGTATGGACACTAATTGTTTTGCATGATGTTTTATAACATCAGTAGTTGTTACAAGCACCGGAAAATTATTTTTTATTACCAAAAAATTTACAGAAATTGATTGTTCACATTCCGTAAATGCAAAAAGTGCATCAATAGTTTCCTGCGCATATACACCGCGCGCCAATTTAATTTCTATTTCGACACGCTCTGCTGTAAAATCATTTATTGATTGCACCTTTAAGCGTCCCGATTTTGCGGCGGCTTCAATACTGTTTGTAAGGCTTTCTGTTGTTGAACCAAAAGGCAGCTCGCGTATAACAATCCGTTTTGGATCAGAGGTATCTAACTTTGCACGCACAAGCACTTTGCCGCTGCCGTCGCGGTAATCACTAACATCAACCAAACCGCCGCAAGGAAAGTCAGGGTATAATTGAAAAGGCTTACCCGCTAAACATGCCTTTTCCGCTTCTAAAACCTCAATAATATTATGCGGCAGAATTTTTGTTGACATGCCTACAGCAATACCTTCCGCACCTGCAAGAAGAATTACAGGCAGTTTTGCCGGAAATAAAAGCGGCTCTTTGTTGCGTCCGTCATAAGAGTCTATATATTTTGTCAATTTTGGATTGTAAAAAATTTCTTTAGAAAGAGATGTAGTGCGGCATTCAATATAACGTGCTGCTGACGCAGAATCACCTGTAAAAATATTTCCAAAGTTACCTTGCTTGGCAATAAAATATTCTTTGTTTGCAAGTACAACTAAAGCATCACCTATCGAAGCATCACCATGCGGGTGATACTGCATGCAACGTCCGACTACATTTGCTACCTTATGGAACTGCCCCTTGCCTTCGTCCATTTCAAACAGGGTATGCATAATGCGGCGTTGTACAGGTTTTAAACCATCTTCCAGATCAGGAATAGCCCTGTCGCGGATAACATAAGATGCGTACTCAATAAAATTTTTTTCAAAAAGATTTTTTACAAATGCCATGCTAGTTGAAACCTGCCGCTTTTCTTAAACGTTGAATTGTATCTGTTGCGATCTTGCGTGCCGCCTCTGCACCGCATGATAAAATATCATCCAGTTTTTCAGGCTCGCTAATAAGTGCATTAAATCTATCACGGATAGGGGATAGCTCGCGGTTTACAACGCGGAATAATTCTTCTTTTGCCTCCCCCCAGCCCATACCTCCTGCGCGGTAACGTGCAGAAAGTGCCTCCTGTTCGCAATTTGATGCAAACAATTTATACAATGCGAATAACTGCGAAGTGTCAGGATCTTTCGGTTCCTCTACACCCTGCGAATTGGTAACAACCTTCATTATCAATTTTCTAAGTTGTTTTTCTTCCGTAAAAAGCGGAATTGTATTGCCGTAACTTTTACTCATCTTGCGTCCGTCCAAACCCGGAATGACGGCGGTATTTTGCTGCACCAGTGCCTGCGGAATTTTTAACAGATCTTTTTTATAATTAAAATTAAGCGCCTGCGCTATATCCTGCGCCATTTCGATATGCTGAGTTTGATCTTGTCCAACCGGAACAACATCAGCATTAAACAAAAGAATATCTGCTGCCATAAGTACCGGATATGTGTACAAACCCATATTGATACCGGCATCCGAATCATCATTTTTTTCTGTATTTACTTGAACTGCTGCCTTGTATGCATGCGCACGGTTCATAAGGCCTTTGCTTGTAAACGCCATTAAAAATGTAGAAAGCTCAAATGTTTCCGGTACGGAACTTTGACGGTAAAATAAAACTTTGTCCGGATCTAGACCGGCTGCAAGCCAACCGGCCGCAATTTCGTAAATATTTTTTTTAAGCTCCGCCGGATCCTTCATTATGTTTAATGCATGATAGTCCGCAATAAAGTAACAGGCTTTGTAATCTTTTGTAAGCTCCAGCGCCGGTTTTATAGCGCCGAAATAATTGCCAATGTGCAATATACCTGTAGGTTTAATACCTGTAAGAGAAATTTTCATAGTTTATTATAGCACATAGAAGTTGCAAAAACTACGCCCATACTGTACAATAATAAATGTAGTTGGAACTCTTGTCAAAACGTCCGGCAAATTTATTGGAGGTATTATAATGAAAAAAATTTGGATAATTTCATTTGTAACAGCTATAATAACTTTATTATCTTGCAGAGATGATCTTGAAAGTAGCGCAAACGTAACAATAATAAATAAATCAAGTCATACTGCTGTTAAATTATGGGTAGCCGGTGAATTTGTCAACGATTTGCCGCCGGGAGTACAGTGCAGCTTTTCTTATAAATGGGAATCTGGCAGTGCAGGTCCTGGTTTTGCAATTGTATATACACTTAACGGAGTAGAATACGGCAATGGCAGATTTGGTGAATTATGGGATAAAAATGCACACCCGCCATATTCATACTCTGTCAAGCCATATAATAACTATCCTGAAATCAGGAATGGCAGCAATGGTATTTATACCATTACCAATACCGGCTACACATTAAAAGGTTCAGTGTATATTTGGAAAGATAAAGGCTATGTACTTGTAAGCCCGGACGACCCTGCGTACTTGGACTAAGAACAATATGTGGAAAATATGAGAAACTATTTTTTGGTACTGTTGGTTTTATTAATTTGTTGTTCAGCTTATCCAAAGGATAGTTTCTTTGGCAACATAGAATTCTCTACCGGTATTATTTGCGGCACATCAAACGAATACGTAATGCAGCATGATAAAACAATCAGCCGCCTTGATTGGGAGGAAAATTGGATACCAGTTATCTCTGTAGGCGGTCAAATTAATGTTTTTAATTTTTTTGCAGGCGGATCATTAAATTATGGTATCCCTCGTAAAAGCGGAATTCTTGAAGATTATGATTTCCTTTTGGAAGATTCTAACGCGATATCTCACTATTCAAGGCATGATGCTTATCTTGATAAAGATTTTGCTGTGTCTATCAAAACCGGTTATACAGTTAAGGTGCGGAAATGGCAATTTGCACCAGCGATAGGTTTTTTATACCGCACTCGTAAATGGACAGGTACCGACGGCTACACCCAATACCCAAGTGACGGCGGAGCATGGGTAGGTAATGAAAGCAAGCAACAAGTTATAGGCACTGTTATTTGTTATGAGCAATCAATAAAACATGTTTTTGCTTCCATCAAAATTGCCTATACGATTAACAGTAATTTTGAAGTAAATTTAGATGGGAATTTTTACCCATATATTTGGGCACAGTCGCTTGATAGCCACTTTTTAGGTGCAAAACAATTTTATGATAACGGCATGAATGGCGGTATAGGCGGCACGATAGGTATATCCGGTTTATACTATGTGAATACTACCAAAAATCGTTTTGCAGTTAAACTGAATGTTGCGTATGAAACTATAGGAAAACTTAAAGGTGATACCGCATCAAGCTCTATCGGTGCAACAGATGCAGTAATGACAAACAATGACGGTTTTGACTCCAAAATGGCAAGCCATGAATGGCGCATTTCAGCAGTTGTGGTATGGGTGTTGGGTAAGTGAAAAGCAATGGGGATCAAGGCTTAATATGTGTATAATGCAAACTTGATAAATCTAAAGATATGCAAATCTTTAGATGCCGGATATTTGCCATTAAATGGTGTAAAAAGCCCCTTTCAAGCTGATAATATCAAAAGTTTTAAAAAATGCATCTACATATTTATCTAAAGCGCAGTATAATTTAGTCCATTGCGGAAAATTTATCGCTGCTATACTTGGTACAAAATTCGTCTTGATTTTCCACACCGATAGTGTCAAAAAGTTTGCGTAAATTCCTGTCAAATGTTGATAACGATACGTTATAATCATAGGCAATACTTTTATGTTTTTCTTTCTTAGCTATCCGTTGTAATATTTCTATATCATTAGATGACAAACCAAGAGAAGAAAGATCGACTATGCTTTTTTTAATAGATAACTGTTCGCAAGCGGGCTTCTGCCGTTCGCTTTTATACATTACAAAGGACAAACCAATGCCTACTGTAAGTAAAAATTCAAGATACCACATAACAATAACACCGTTTGACAATGTTCTAAAACCCATTTGTAACATTATCGCGATTAATAATACGCTTAGAAGTACACCAGTCTTCAGTTTTATGTGAATTTTAAAAAAGCCAAGATAATATGCAAAAAGACATGCAATAATATACTCGGTAATACCGAGTATACTACGTTGTTCAAAAAAATGTATTACTGCCCAAATAAAAAAAACATATGCGTATATACGGAACTGAAGCGGGAATAAAATCAGAATGAATGAGACAAGAATTGTGGCGCTGAAAAATATGATATATGCCGGTTCTGAAAAAAAATCTTGATTATGTAAGTGGGTCTGAAAAATGAAAAAACGTAACAAACATTTTGTTGTCCACACAAAAAATTGTACAATGGCAATCATGCGCCAAACCATTGTATGATATTTTTCCTTAATAATATCAAGATCGGGCATATTTTTCACAAGACACACTCCTATAGTTTTAATATATCATATCCAATTTGATGCTTGCAATAACGGAGCTTCAATTCGTAGTCGTGTACAAAAACTGAAGAATTTCCTACAAGCTACACCAAATACACGAAGATTTTAAGAGAACACAACTTTCTCTTCTGTTCTTTTACGCTTTCGCGGTAGAAAAACAAAGCAATTTACCACAAAACGAGCAAAAATACAGAATATTTCAAAGGAAAACTTTTATTTTTTGCATTTTGTTCGTGCTATTTGTGTCGTTAGTGGTTAAATTTCATTCGACTACGAATTGGCGACTGAAATACTAAAACATATACCTATTGCCGATCAAAAACTATTTTAGTATATTAAAGGTATGAAGTTTGCTTGTGCAGACAAAAATGTTTTTTATAGGAGTAAATTATGAAAAATTCAAAAACCTACAAAAATGTAGGAAAAATCAGGGGGGGGGGGTAAATCTTACCAAAATGTAAAAAATCCGCTTTCATCCTTTCAGTATCTGGCAGTAGCCGCGCTTTTTGTAAGCATGACGCTGGCTGGGTGTAAAGGCGGCTCGATAGACGAAATTACCGCAGGCGGAGGCGGAGGCGGCAGCAGCGCCCGAGGTCAAACCGGACTGTTTTTTACCTTTGCAGGCGGCGGCGGAACACCGACCATACAATCCATCAACTTAACTGCACCAAGTGCGGTCGCAAACCCTATTTTTAGTACGGGCGTTGAAGACGAAGCGGACTTTTTTGCCCAGTTGGTAGACTTAGGGAAATACGAAACTATGCCCGAAACCTACGACTATGCATCAGACCCCAAAGCAGTAGGGCCAAACGCTGAAAACCCAGGTGATGTTCTATACACCCTAGGCGAAGACAAACAGCACTACACCCTTGTAGAAACCCCCTCCGAGCCGTTCCGTAATGGGTATGACTTTGCAGGCTGGGAAATTACCGCTATTGAAGCACCGTTTAACGAAGTGTTTACAGTAAGCACCGGTGCTACACCCCGATTTCTAGATCTTGGCAGTATAGGCACAGGAATAACCGTAAGCACAACACTCGCTAAAAAGTCAAAAGCCTACCTTGCATTGACGGCAAAGTGGCAACTTAATGGTAAGATAGCGGAAGAAGCCGATGAACTTACCAAAAAAATAAAAGAGATGGAAGATAAAGCAAAAACCGGAAGTTCCGGCAGCGGGTATGCTGATGAATATGTGATTGGTAAACCTGCTACAGGGGATCAATTAGTGGCATTTGCCGCTGCTATCGCGGAAGCAGAAGAAGCCGTTCTAGGCGATCTTAAAACCGAAACTGTCGAGATAAGCGGTGAATATTGCCAGGACAATGAGGGCAACTTTACCGATCAGGCAGGCATTCCGCTTACCCAGATTGACGATGAAACCTATTCAGGCGGCGGAAACACATATAACCGCTCGGAACTGCCGCTTCCTGCGGTGGCAACCTTTCAGTACCGCGAAATCAGTGCGGATAAGCTAGAAGCCGCCTTAGCGGCACTTGAGGCATTCAATGATGTTGATGTTTCAGGCTATATCAAAGGCAGCACGAATATTCCTGCAGATAAAAAACATCACTCGGTAACCATTGCTACAACTGGTGTCTACGAAATTGAACTTAACGGTGCCTCAGGCGGTGCAACAATGGGACGCGAATACATGAATGGGATGGACGACGCCGGCAATTCTCCGTCATTAGGCGGTTACGGCGGCTATGTTAAAGGAGAGGTTAGCTTACAGGCAGGCGATGTTCTGCACTTTAGGGCGGGTTCTGCCGGAACAGGAACGGCAACGTATAGCAACGGTACATTTACCAAGAACACAATGACCTATTCAGTCCAGCAAGCAGGCGGCTGGCCTAACGGCGGCATAGGCGGAAAAGGTGCAGGAGTGTGGCCCTCGGGAGCTTCAGGCGGCGGTTCTACCGATGTATTCTTTGTCGGCAACGGAGCGGACAAAGCGGCAACGTATGACGAAACAACAAAAGCATGGACAGCGGCAACATTACCTACTGATCTTAACAAACGCTTTATGGTAGCGGCAGGCGGCGGCGGCGGGTGCCAGAGTATTGGTGTTAATGTTTCCAACGGCAAAAGCCTCTATCCTGCATTTGCAGGGGGTAGTGCCGGTAAGCCAGGTCTTCTAACCGGCTTTAACGCTGCTGCAGGTACTGCACTAGCAGATGATCCGACGTATGGAGCTAAAGTTTATTCCTATACCGACAAAGCCGATACGCGCCGTTACTGGGGCGTTGTCAACACCAATGTCAATCTTAATGGCGGTAAAACATACTATAACGATTTACGTAGCGGCATAGCTACTGACGAGTTTGGGATAAACGGCGGCGCAGGTTACACAAGCGGCTCATCGGCAGAGGGTTGCGGAGGAGGCGGCGGCGGCTGGAGAGGCGGCGGTGCGGTAAACGATTACAGGCGTAATGATCCGAGTGGCGTATTCCACACAGGTACCGGCGCAGGCGGCAGCAACTATATCCACACAACGACCACCGGCAACTTTGTAAATACAGGCAGCACTGCGGGTAAAACCGTGACTGACAAAACTGGTACAAGCGCAACCTACATTTCAGCCATTTACGGCGACGGCAGTGCAAAAATTACGTTTGTGAGCGAATAAAAATCGCCGTTGCAGAGCAGTGGGGTATTAAGCCCTACGGCTCGAACAAAAACACACCGCTGCAGAGCAGCGGTGTGTTTTTGTTTATACACATGGCGCGGTTTTTGGGTGTAGGGCTAACGTTGGTGCTATAGGCCTACCATCGGTGCCAGTCACCGATCTATACCGCCCTGCCATTCCATTAGTGCCAGTCACCGATTATCCCGCCGGCAAATGATAAGGCGCCATCTCCCTAATACTTCCCCATTCGCTCACTTCAACTAGAGGCATTTTATTGTTATGGTGAAACCATGCACCGCCAAAAACCCATGATAATGGCGATTCTGCCAATTTTGCCTTTACTGCATTGTTATCAATGTAGAGAAATGTCTGCCAAAAGTCCTTTGCGTTCTTGATTATGCGCGAAAAAAAGCGCTCGCCCCAAAAATGCCCTTTAGTGTTGTGCAAATTGTTCCAGTATTTTGCAAAATTGCACTTTATCCATTGCATTATTTCTGAAAGCGACTCGCCCTTGCCGGGTTTTATCAAAATATGAAAGTGATTATCCAGAATTTGAAAGTTTATTAGCTCAAAATCGAACTTTATGTGTGCTTTTTCAATAAAAGCCATAAACTCATTTTTAACTTCGGCTTTACTAAGTCCCATTTTGTCATGGTCAACTTTTGAACTTACATGATAAACCGCACCATCTTGCAATATTCTTCTAGGTCTCATAATAGATCCTCCAAAAAAAAAAATATCCCCCACATATAATAATGGTGCAAAGTAGCACGGCGCTTTACAAAAGTGACAAAAAAATAATAAATCTGTGACATTTGTCATGGGTTTGTGACATTTGTCATATTTTGGTGACTGGCACCGATACGATACGGTGACTGGCACCGTAAACACCGGAAACCATAAACACCGAAAACAAACGCTTTTAGTGACTGGCACCGGAAATCAATCAGTGCCAGTCACTAATGTTTTACAGCCATGTTTTACAACCCATCGACACTGAACCGGAACACCTACAAAAAATCATTAAATTTGCCATTATTTTTTTTGCACCCCCCCATGTAAATGCGAAGACTTGTAAATTGCATGGTTTTTGCTTAGAATTCTACTGATACGGCTGATACATAACAAGCAAAAAAGAGGCATTTATGAATGACATTTTAGGCTGCGGCAGACTTTGCGGCGCACAGTTACCGGCAGAAAATTCAGCAACGCAAGGGCTTTATTCACAGGAATACGAACATGACAGTTGCGGAATAGGATTTGTTGCAGATATAAAAGGCAAAAAATCGCATAAAATTATTTCTTGCGCACTGGAAGTGCTTGAGCGCATGACTCACCGCGGTGCAGAAAGTGCCGACAACAAAACAGGCGATGGATCAGGCATACTTATTCAGATTCCCCATACATTTTATAAAAAGCTCATTCCCTCTCTACCGGAAGCAGGAGAGTATGGCACAGGTTTGGTTTTCTTGCCGCAAGATGCCGGTGAACAGAAAAAAATAATTACAAAAATTGAAATGCTTGCTGCAGAAATGGAATTAAGAATTCTATCTATAATTGATATACCTGTTGATTCATCGTGCATTGGTAAGATTGCAATGGATAGCGAACCTGTAATTAAACAGATTTTTGTTGCGAACTTAGCACAAGGCGGCACAGAGAATAAAAACACTGTTGATCCTCTTGTTGAAAGCGCAATATCCGAACTTGATTTAAAATTATTTATACTGCGAAAAAAAATAGAGAAGTACGTACGCGCTGAATTAGGTATTGCCGGTTTTGCGATTCCATCCTTGTCATCTGCAACGATTGTGTATAAAGGCATGTTGATGCCGGAACAACTGCGAAAATATTTTTTGCAGTTGGATGAAGAAGGTATGGAAAGTGCAGTAGCCCTTGTACATTCGCGGTTTTCTACAAATACATTTCCGGCATGGGATCTTGCGCAGCCTTTCCGAGCTATTGCACATAACGGCGAAATAAACACGGTAAAGGGGAACAGATTTTGGGCTGCTGCACGGGAAAGTTTGTACCAAAGTCCGCGGCTTGGAAAATATCTTGCAGATATTCTGCCTGTCATAGAAGAAGGCAAAAGTGACTCTGCAAGTTTTGATAATATGCTTGAATTTTTAGTGATCTGCGGACGCAGTTTACCGCAATCACTTATGATGTTGATACCGGAAGCATGGAACGGCAAGAACCCAATATCAGATGAGCTAAAAGCTTTTTATGAATATAATGCATGTTCTATGGAGCCGTGGGACGGACCGGCATCTATAGTGTTTTGTGACGGACGTTTTGTAGGCGGCACATTGGATCGCAATGGCTTGCGGCCGTCGCGCTACACAATCACAAAAAGCGGCATCTTGGTAATGGGCTCTGAAACAGGTGTACAAGACTTTAGCGCAGAGGAAATCGAGTGTAAAGGACGTTTACGTCCCGGCAAACTTTTACTTGTAGATTTGCTTGCCGGACGGATCATCCCCGATGACGAGGCAAAAAAGCATATCGCCTGTCAGATGCCGTATTTGGAATGGGTGAACAAAAATGTTCATCTGTTGCCTCAGGAGGCTGCTGAAGATTCCTGCGATGCCGATCCGCTTTTTACTGATGACAAAAAATTATTGTTTTTAGAAAAGAGTTTTGGATATACCCGCGAAGATCGTAACCGCCTGCTGTTGCCTATGTTGGAAACCGGACAGGAGCCTACTAGCTCTATGGGTACCGATACACCGCTTGCTGTTTTTTCGCAGGTGCCACAGCGTGTGTTTGCATATTTTAAACAGTTATTTGCACAGGTAACAAACCCGCCTATTGATTCAATTCGAGAAGACCTTGTAATGTCGCTTACAAGTTTTGTAGGACCTTCATATAACATTTTAGAAGTCGGCGAAAAAAATTGCCGCCGTGTAAAAGTAAAAAATCCAATATTGACACCTGCCGATTTGGAACGCTTAAAAAAGATAAAGCCTGCCGCCGCCGCATTGAAAACTTATGTCTTGGAGGCAGTGCTAAAAGTAAACGGTGAAAGTCTTGAAACGGCAATCAACTATTTGGTGCAGCAAGCTCTTAGCGCGGTAGAGGATGGGGCAAGTTTGATTGTGTTGTCGGATCGTGCTGCTGCAGTAAGTGATTCAGGTTTGTGTGCCATCCCCTCACTATGTGCTGTAGGCAGTGTTCATCATGCTTTAATAAAAGCGGGAAAACGCATGTGTGCTTCGATAATTGTTGAATCGGCAGAACCGCGCGAGATTATGCACTTTGCACTGTTATTCGGCTATGGCGCAGACCTTGTAGTCCCTTACGGTGCGCTTGCATGCATAGCAGGAATTTGCCGTAGTTTTGACGGTAAAAAAATCAATGCTGCAGGCGGCTACCGTTATGCAGAACATCAGTATTTAAAAGCGCTAACAAAAGCAATGCTAAAAGTGATGTCAAAGATGGGGACAAGTACATTGCGCTCCTACCGCGGCGCACAGATTTTTGAAGCGGTCGGCATAGGGCAAGCAGTTATCGACAAATGCTTCTGCGGCACGGCAAGCAGAATAGGGGGCATTGGTTTTGCCGAATTGGAGGCAGAAGCGCTTGCACGATACCGCATTGCTGTTGCCTCTGATGCCGCAATCAAAAACACAGCCGCAGGACAAGACTTCCTGCTTTCCGGCGAAGGTCAATACAGATGGCGTAAAAACGGCGAACAGCATGCATGGAACCCTGATGTAATCCACCTCCTGCAATATTCAACACGCACATCTGACTATGCAATGTTCAAAAAGTTTACCGATGCCTGCAACACACTAAACCGTAGCCCGCACGTAATACGCGGCTTACTGGAATTTGCCGAATCCTCCCCAATTCCAATTGAACAAGTAGAACCTATTGAAGAAATTATGAAGCGTTTTACAACCGGTGCTATGTCATTCGGCTCTATCTCTAAGGAAGCGCACGAAACAATTGCTTATGCGCTCAACTCAATACACGGACGCTCAAACTCAGGCGAAGGCGGCGAGGACCCATCAAGATTTGCTGTAAAACCTGATGGCTCATGGGCACGCAGTGCGATAAAGCAGGTAGCATCCGGACGCTTTGGAGTATCAAGCGAATATTTGGCAAACTGTATAGAGATTCAAATTAAAATGGCGCAAGGCGCGAAACCCGGAGAGGGCGGCCAGTTACCAGGACACAAAGTTGACGTAATGATAGGTAAGACGCGCAACTCGACACCCGGTGTAACATTAATAAGCCCGCCGCCGCACCACGACATATATTCAATCGAAGACCTTTCTGAGCTGATTTTCGATCTAAAAAATGCCAACCCCAATGCGCGAATCAGCGTAAAACTGGTTTCAGAATCCGGTGTCGGCACCGTAGCGGCAGGTGTTGCAAAGGCTCATGCCGATAACATCCTGATCTCCGGCTATGACGGCGGCACGGGCGCAAGTCCGCAATCAAGTATCCGTCATGCAGGCTTGCCGTTTGAGCTTGGCATTGCAGAAACTCATCAAACTTTGGTAAAAAACGGATTGCGCGGACGCGTACGTCTGCAAACAGACGGACAAATAAAGACAGGACGCGATATTGTTATTGCAGGAATGTTAGGCGCAGAGGAATTCGGCTTTGGAACATCAACTTTGGTTGTTTTAGGCTGTGTTATGATGAGGAAATGCCACGAAAACACCTGCCCAATGGGCGTTGCAACACAGGATCCTGTGTTACGTGATCGTTTTACCGGAAAACCTGAGTATTTAGTCAACTTTTTTCGGTTCCTTGCACAGGAAGTACGGGAAATTATGGCAGAATTGGGCTTTAAAACCTTTAACAGCCTTGTCGGCCGTGCCGATTTATTGCGCCAACGTCAATGCGATAAACCTAAATGTAAAAATATTGACCTGTCAAAAATGCTTTATAAAGCCGAAGGACCAAGCGGTATTGAAGGCGGGACGGAACTGTGCTGTGTTCAAAATCAAATTCACAAAATTGATGATGTTTTGGACAGAGTGCTTATCGAAAAATGTTCAGGCTCGCTTGAGCAAAAACTCCCGACAACTTTGCAGATGGATGTTCACAATACTGACCGTGCTGTGGGAGCAATGCTTTCCTACGAGGTCTCTAAGCGTTTTGGAGGTCATGGGCTGCCGGAGAATTTTATCACCGTTGATTGGACAGGACAGGCAGGGCAGAGTTTTGGCGCGTTTTTGGCAAAAGGCATCACCTTCCGTCTTAGCGGTGATACAAATGATTACCTTGGCAAGGGGCTTTCAGGCGGCAGACTTGCTGTTTTCCCGCCTGCGGGGGCTGCCTACAAAAGTAATGAAAATATCATTGTTGGAAACACGGTGCTTTACGGTGCAACAAGCGGTGAATTATATGCTGCCGGTGTTGCAGGCGAGCGTTTCTGCGTGCGCAATTCTGGTGCGCTTGCCGTTGTAGAAGGTGCAGGAGATCACTGCGCGGAATATATGACAGGCGGCAGGCTTGTAGTGTTAGGTCCCGTAGGACGCAATTTTGCGGCAGGTATGTCAGGCGGCATTGCTTATGTACTTGACAAGCAGCAAGATGAAAGCGGCAGACCATTTGAATATTATTTAAATAGCAGCATGGTTGAAGTTAGCCGCCTGGATAATTTAGAAGATGAAACTTTTGTACACGATTCAATTTCGAAACATGTTTACTGGACAGGTTCTGCTTATGCAAAATCAATTCTTGATGACTGGCAGCAATCACGTTTGAACTTTTATAAGATACTTCCTGTTGAATACAAACGTGCGTTAAACGAAATGAAAATCGCAGAACTGGATCAAAAATTATACGATATACGTAAGCGTGAAGACCTGGGCGAAAAGAGTTAGCAATGTGCAGCACTTAAATTTTTATGCTATAAGGGTACCTCTAAAAATAACTCCGGTAATATTTTTGTTTTTTTCCTGTGCCGTTTTTTCTTGCAGTACGGTGCCGGATACTTTTTTGTGGCAGCACTTAGAAGAAGGTGTAGGATATACCTCTGCAAAAATTAAAATACCGTCCGGCAAAAAACTTAAAATTCATGCGGTAAAAATTGATGTGGATAATGCTGCTCTGGAAATTATTGTAAATCCAGTATCAGGCAGTGAAAACATAATACCCCCTGTTACGCCCCAGAGGCTGCACGTAGCAGGTGCGTGCGTGCAGTGGGTATTAAACCCTTCGGCACGAATAACTTCTACAACCGTGTCAGGTTTTGCAAAAAAATATAATTGTATTGCAGCCATAAATGCGGGTCCATTTTCGCCTTCCAACACAAAAATAGGGCAGGATAGGCAGACTTCCGGTATTTTTATTAGCGATGGCATTCTTGTTTCTAATGCGGATAAATTTGATGCGATTGTATTTTACAAAAACGGCGGCATAGAAATACTAGAGCAAAATAAAATTACAAATTATGATTCGATAAAAAATGCCGTAGGCGGATTTTATATTTTGTTAGAAAACGGTAATTTATTTGATCATCCTAATGCAGATACTGAGCGGCATCCTCGCAGTGTTGTAGGGCTTTCGCAAGATAATAAAACAATTTTTTTTATGACCATAGACGGACGGCGGCTTGGCAATAGGGGAGCATTTTTAGACGAAGCTGCAACACTTATCCGCAATTTAGGTGCATACACCGCCCTAAACTTAGATGGCGGCGGTTCAACAGCACTTGCCTTAAACATAAACGGCAAAATAAAAACAGTCAACAAACCGGTTCA
Organism: Termitinemataceae bacterium; assembly: GCA_036245275.1. Classification (GTDB taxonomy): domain Bacteria; phylum Spirochaetota; class Spirochaetia; order Treponematales; family Breznakiellaceae; genus BTID01. The sequence continues at coordinate 8,014 of BTID01000109.1, read as the reverse complement.
TAAAATTATACCCGGCATAGAACGAGCCGTTGCAACATGCCTTGGGGTTGTAAGAGTGTTTTAACTGTTTTGTTGCACCCATAAAATCACACCCGTGCCGTACTTTAAAACCACCTGCTTTTGTGATACACTTTAGTTATGACAGAAGAGAAATTAAATTGGCATTCTGCATTTTATGACAGAAACACACAGGCATCTATGTAGTAGAAAACTCACTTTTCCCAATACAAATAAAAATCCCCGCCGCAGAGCAGCGGAGATTTTTGTTCTCCCGAAGAATTTAACAGATCAGGTATTATTTTTCCCACCACAACTGGGGCAAGCTCTTGCCGTTTGTAGTGCCGGCTTTCCAGTATTTGCCGCTGCCTGAGCCGTCTCCTGTACCCCATTCGACGGAACCGGGCGGAGTAGCCGTAGTGTCAGTGGACGGGGTAAAATATGTGGCAGTGATTTCTGTATACCCAGTTGCGCTAGGTCCGCCTGCAGTAACAGAACCGGCAGCTTTCCAGTAGCAGGCAGTGATCATATCACTACCACTATCACTACCCAACACACTGTATGAGTCAGTGATCCCAGTAACTTCACCTATATTGTAACAGGCTGTTACATCGGTTTGAAAATTAAAGCTTCCCGCTATACCGCCTGTATTATCAGGACATTCAATTTTGCCGGTATTGTAACAAGCGGTAATATGTGTCCGATTATGCCAATTACTACCAACTATACCGCCAACATCACTCGTGGTACCGGTAACATTGCCTGTATTATAGTTGCCTATAATTTCGAAATAATTAGACGTTCCAGCCACAAGATATATATATCCCACGATGCCGCCAACATACTGCTCGCCAGTAATATTGCCTGTATTATACGAGCCCTTCATAGGGCCAGCCATAGCCTGTCCAGCCACACCGCCAACATATTTTTTGCCCGTAATAGTAGCACCATTGGAACAATTGATAATGGTATCGCCGCTGCCGGTATTCTTTCTACCCAAGAGTCCTCCGACATACTCTTTACCGGTAACTGAACCGGATACGATATGCACGTTGGCAAAGTTCGCGTTGCTTACATAGCCAAAGAGTCCCATATACGAATCATTGGGTTTGTTTATGTACAGATGCTTAATCTGCTTATTCTTACCGTCAAAAGTGCCTTTAAACTGCTCGATTTTACTTCCTACAATTTGACCTATTGGAAGCCAGTCAGGGACACCCAAACCGCTATCCCCCATAAGGTCTAGGTCGGCTTCCTGTATGTAGCTGCCGGCGCGGGTTGTGTCATCAGTATTTATCAACTGAAACTCAGCATAAGTGCCTATTGGGATTATGCCTTCGTTCGCGGGGCGTAATTCAATATTGCCTGAAGCATCCAAATTGAGGTTTAATGAGATAGTGGATAATCCTGTTTGCCGTCCTATGTATATATGCGGACTAGTATCCTGCCCCGCCTGAATACTAACGATAAGTGCTCCTTTAGGGGGCTGTGAAGGCAGTGTTACAACGCCTTTATCCGTTATCGTGCCGGATATAGATTTGGTTTCAGTACTTGCCTGCGCCGGCCTTTCCAAGTAGTTTATTGTTAGCGTTGTTCCCGTGTAGTCGCCGCCAATTGTGATCGCTACGGTGGGTACTGGGGGAGGTTCGTTGGGATTGTCGATTACTTCGATAATTTCGTCCGGATTGCTGCCGCCGCGGCAAGCGGAAAACAGCACAAACGCCGCTACAAGGGCGAGTACTAGTCCTGTGGGCTTAGATTGCCAACGGGGGGGGGGGGGGGGGGTAAAACATCCTGCTTTACACTGCTTTAAAAAGACTTGATTTTGGAACATATTTGTCTCCTAAAAATTAGATTTATGCCTACGGCACGCTAATAATGTAACATATATCGGGGGAAAAGGCAAGGGGTGCAACAATTTTTAATGGCACATTTAAAGAATTTTAACACGGAGGAATTTAAATACAAAAGAATTTTAACACAGAGGAAGTCAAAGAGGAACACAGAGGGAAGAAGATATTTTATATTGCAATTCGTAAAATTATAACACGATAACAAACTTGAAGCAAATTAACAAATTGCCCCCTCTCTGTGTACCTCCTTTTACTCTGTGTTAAATTTGCTTAGCAATTCGCCTTAGCAGTTTGCCATCATCTGCTAACTTCCTTCTGCCATTTTTTCCATTTTATAAACCAGTCAATCGCGCCGAAAATTGATGTGGATCGCGGGTAGTCGCAGGCACGGAAATATGCATCTGATCCGCCGTCAATAAACAGGACGCTGCCTGTCATAAAATCTGTGTTAGATGAAAGTAGAAACTGTACGAATGCTGCAATGTCGGCAGGATCTCCAAATCCGCTAAGCGGGGTCGGCAGGCTGCGCAGATCATCACCATTAGGACTGTCAAGCTGTGCCTGTATAAGCGGTGTCATAATTCCGCCGGGTGCTAAGGCATTTAAACGGATACCGGCTTTTGCCCATTCCGGCTTTACTGCTGTGCACCTAACCCAACGTGCCACAGCCAGCTTAGACGCACCGTAAACCATAGCAGCTCCCCTGTATCCAAGCGATTTAAAAAAGACAGGGACACGTTCTGCATGCCCTGAAAAAAAAGCATCTATTGCCTTTTTAGGAATTGCAGGAATGATCGTTGCGGAGTTAGACGAAAATGCAACAACATGCGCATTTCCGGCTGCCTTGAATGCAGGCTGCCAAGATTCTGCAAGTTCGACAACGCCGTTAAAATTAACTTCTGCAATTTCTTTTTCTATACCCGGCAGCGGACCAAGTCCTGCTGCAAGTACAGCGCCGTCAAGTTTGTTATCTGCCATTTTCAAAGTTTGCTTTATTGCAAACTGCCGTCCTTTGCTTGTAGAAAGGTCTGCAATAATATCTGCATCGCGCTTGTCAATTCCAATAATTGTATGACCATCTTTTTTTAATAGATCCGCAGTTGCCCTACCAATTCCTGAGGCAATACCTGTGATCGCATAAGTTTTACCCAAAATACTTTACTCCTTTTTATCTGTATTAACTGTAAAAAAAGTTTTGCTAAGTTCTGTGTTTATTGCTCTAAAAACAAGTCTAAGCTGTTGTTCCATTATGTCAAACCCGCGTGTATCATTCGAGCCGCAAGATGCCAAAAGAATACCGGTTTTTGGTTTTTTAATAGGGTAGGGCAGCATACCCAGCGAAAATTTTGCCTCAAAATACATTTGCAGTCTGTCGACTATTGCTTTTAATGGAGACGGAAAACTTAAAGCATAACAAGGTGTTGCGATAATTAACATGTCAGCATCTTTTAGCGCTTTATGAAATAAATCAAGATCGTCATAGATGCAATCAAATTTTTTTTTGCAAGTGCCGCAATGTATGCACGGCTTTGCTGCCGTTTTATAACTGTCAATTATTGTAACGTTTAGATCCGCCTCAGAATCACATTCTAATTCCAATAAGAATTTTTCTAACATTTTTTTGGAAACACTTTCTGATCTTGGCGATCCTGTAATAGCTAGCACATTCATTTTTTCCAAAAAAATCATGCCAAAAACTCTTTTACAAAATCTGCTGCATTAAACGGTTTTATGTCTTCGTATTTTTCGCCGGTGCATACATACAGCACCGGTATATTAAATGTTTTTACCAGCGAAAAAACAATGCCGCCTTTTGCCAATGAATCAAATTTTGTAAGGATAACACCGTCAATTTTTACAGCGGCATTAAAATTTTCTGTCTGCGCAGTTGCGTTTGATCCGGTTGTAGAATCCAGCACTAATATTTTTTTATAATTCAATTGACATTCACCAGATTGACGCGAATCATATTTTGACAGCACAACGCGGTCAATTTTTTTTAGCTCATCAACAAGGGCTGTCTTTGTGTGCATCCTACCGGCAGTATCAATAATTACAAATTGATATTTGCCTGCCTGTGCCGCATCAAGTGAATCGTAAACAACCGCCGCCGGATCGCCTCCTGTCTTGTGTGCAACAACGCGGATGTTTAAACGCTCGCCATGTATTTTTAATTGATCAACTGCGGCGGCGCGGAATGTATCAGATGCTGCAAGAATCGTCTTACCTGTTTTTTCGCATAGTGCAGCCAGTTTAGCACAGCTTGTTGTTTTGCCTACGCCGTTTACGCCTAACAGCAATATCACATTAAGTGCATCCGGTACATTTAAAGATGGCGCTAAAGGCTGCTTTACCGCATAACTCCCGCAACCGGCAAGCATTTCTAAAAGCATGTTGCATAACACAGTCTTAACACCGGCGGCATCGGTAACTTTTTCTTTTTTGCATTTTTCGTGCAATAAATTGGTTGTTTCCATTGCCATAGCTGCGCCAAAATCACCTTCTACAAGCAAGTCGCAAAGGTCATCAAAAAAATCCTGAGACAAAGTGCTTTGTACAAAAAATGATTTTAATTTATCTGTCCAAGTAGTTTTCATTTATTAAATTTTACAAGATACAGAACTAAAAAGTAAGTATCAATTTAGAAGATACGTTTATAACATACGTACGTATTGAAACAATAACTTTTATGCAAGATAATAAAACTATAACTTACAGGAGGAATTATGCAAGCTGTACATTTTGGTGCCGGAAATATCGGGCGCGGATTTATTGGCGAGGTTCTGTTTAAGAACGGCGTACATATTGATTTTGTTGATATAAGCGAAGCATTGATTAACGCACTGCACACACGCGGCAATTACACGGTCTCTCTTGCCGCAGAGCCTATCACGAATATTGAAGTTAGCAATGTAGACGGCATCAACAGTAAAACGGAAAGCTCTAAAGTGATAACTGCTATTGCTAATGCGGATATTGTTACTACGGCGATAGGACCTGGTGTGCTGCCTTTTATTGCAGATCTTATTGCACAAGGATTAAAAGAACGTTTGCGCAGCGGTGCAAATAGCACAAAGCCGCTTGATGTCATAGCTTGCGAAAACATGATAGGAGGGAGCGCTTTTTTGTTTAGCGAAGTAAAAAAACATCTAAGTGATGATGAATTAAAATCAATAGAAAAATATATAGGCTTTCCAAATGCCGCAGTGGATAGGATTGTGCCTGTTCAAAAAAATGATGATATCCTTGCCGTTTCTGTAGAGCCGTTTTGCGAATGGGTGATTGAAGAAAACGCCTGTAAAAACAAATCACTTAAATTGAATGGTGTTGAATATGTAGATGACCTGCAGCCATATATCGAGCGCAAACTTTTTTCTGTAAACACAGGACATGCAACGGTTGCGTACACTGGTTTCAGTTTAGGCTACAAAACTATAGCTGATGCGATCAAAGATAAAAATGTTTTAAATAAACTAGAAGCTGTGCTGGAAGAAACCAGCGCACTCCTTATCAACAAATGGCATTTTGATAAAGAAACACACAAAAAATATATAAAAAAAATAATTGAACGTTTTAGTAATCCCTGTATTTCGGATTTAATTACACGAGTTGCACGCACACCCATTCGTAAACTTGGTTATGACGAACGCTTTATCCGCCCTATACGTGAAGCAAAGGAGCGTCATCTTTCGTATCAGGCACTTTTGGAAACAACTAAATTAATTTTTAAATTTTATGATCAAGATGATGCAGAAAGTGTTAAACTGCAAACTATGCTCAAAGAAAAACCAAAAGAGCAGGTCATAAAAGAAGTTACCGGATTAACTGATGCCGTGCTGGCAGCACAGTTGTTAAATTGAAGGGCGCTTAGTTTTGCCGGATCATATTTCATTTAAGAACCCGCTGCCTCAGGCACGAGTAAGTCCCGGCAGAAGTTTATTTATAGCGTCGGCTGTGTCGCTGGTTTTAGGAACAGCATCTTTCTTTGTGCCGTTTTTGCTTATCCTCTGGAAAACAGCCGGAATTTTGACTCTCGCCCTTGCCGCTGTTGATTGTGCGGCACTGTTTTTCTTTACAGACAGATTGAAAATTACACGAACAGTCAACACAAGCCTTTCACTTGGTGTTTTAACACCGGTAACAATTACGGTCAGCCGCAGCCGAATGAAAAAAAGATTTATACCGGTAAAATTCAAGGTTTTCGACCTGTTTGATGACTCTATGCAGTGCGATGTTATGCCGTTAAGCAGTCTAAAACTAAAACCTAGCGCAGATGGATGGATTTTTACATATAATGTCCGCCCAATTATGCGCGGCGACTGGGAATTTTCCGGCGTTCACCTATTATTAAGCTCAATTTTGCGGTTTTGGCGCTTAAAAGTTGTTCATAACACAGTAACAACAGGAAAAACATACCCCAACTTCAGTATTTTAACTAAACATCAATCATTACAGGCAATATTACAGCAAGGCGGCGAAAAAAATATTCACAAGCGCGGCAGCGGAATGGAATTCGATAGTCTGCGGGATTGGCAAAACGGCGATACTGTGCGATCTGTTGATTGGCGTTCTACAAGCCGCCGTAAAAAAGTGACTGTGCGCCAATATCAAGAAGAACAGGATCAAAATGTGCTGCTTTTGCTGGATTCCGGCTACCGTTTGCACCGCAAGGACGGCGAATTGCAAGAATCGCAAGAATCGCAAGAAAATGAAAGCGGCCTGCTTCTTACTCAGTTTGATTTTGCCTTAAATGCCGCTCTTTTGTTGGCGTGGAGTGCGTTAAAAACAGGCGATTCTGTTGCCGCCGGAGTCTTTGGCAACAGTGAAACTTGGCAGCCGCCTCGCAAGGGTTTAAGCGCCTTTAAGTCTTTAATGAACTCGCTTTACGGCGTACAGAGTACAGGATCGCCTTCTTCACCAGCCGCTGCCTTGCAAAATGCTGCAAGCAGGCTTAAAAGGCGCACTTTTATCGCTTTGATAAGCAATTTCCGCAAAGAGGACGAAGAACAAATCCGCTGGGTTTTGCCGCAAATCACTTCGCGCCACCTCTTAATGATGGTTAGTCTGCGCGAAACTGATGCCGAAAAACTTTCCGCCTCCGATTCCTTGTGCAATGATCTACGCTCCAAAGAAGACAATATTTTGGAACGCACCGCCACCTATGCATATCTAAAGGAGCGTGCAGCACTTTACAAAAAATGGGAACATTCCGGCATATTAACACTGGAAGCCGCAGCCGGCAATCTTAGCACCGCGCTTGTAAACCGTTATTTGGCAGTTAAACGCAGCGGTTTATTATGACAAGTTTTTGCTCATATCAGAAGTGCCCTGTAGATACTGTAGATTTATATAACTTTACATTTTATAATGTTGCTATGCGTATAGCCGATTATTTGTCGTTAGCTAGAATTGTTTTTTCGCCGGTTTTTGTATGTGCTTATTTTATATTTGCAGCGCAAAATAATTTTCTAGGTTTTTGTGTGCTTATTGTTCTATTGGCGGCTGCAGAATTTACAGATTATTTGGACGGCTATGCGGCACGAAAATTAAAACAAGTAAGCGAACTTGGCAAACTGCTAGACCCTTTTTGCGACACACTGCTTCACCTTAGCATTTTCTTTTGTTTTACAGTAACAAACCGTATGTTTCCCATATTCTTTATCCTAGTTATGTACCGCGAATTTGCGATGCTCTTTATAAGAATGATATGTTTAAAAAACGGCATCGCTATTGCTGCACGCGCAGGCGGAAAAATAAAAACTGTGCTATACATCATAGTTAGTTTTGTTACATTGCTAATCGATATTTATAACTCAAGCGGTGCTTCTTTTATTCCCGACATCAAAGTGTGTGTGCTTATACAAACGATACTATTTGTTCTTGGTCTTGCAGCCTCTTACATTTCCTTTGTTGATTATCTTATACATTTTAAATCGGCCCTAAAAAAAATTGATTGAAAAAATCGATCGAAAAAAGTTGATTGAATCACTGTTCTGCCAAATTCTTCGGCTACTTTAAAGCACGGCTACTTTAAAGCACTACCTTAATTTCGATTTATGTGATACGCTTAACTCCAAGAGGTAGGTTGTGAACATAATCAAGTTTGAAGAAACCGACAACATAATAGACATCTGCCAGGATAACGTGTTTAAAGCTGTATTTAC
>BTID01000108.1:0-53738 GCA_036245275.1 Termitinemataceae bacterium | reverse complement strand
AACGGCGATCCCAATCCCTAAACATTGCCTCTTTGTCCAAAAACCTCTCTACAAGATTGCCGTTCTTTATATTTTCAAGCTCGGTTTCAGTTGCGCTTACTGCCGCTTTAGCTCTCTTTGCCGCATGGGTTTTGCCTTCGGCTTCCTCTTTTAAAGCCTCGTCCATTATTCGTGCAATCCATGCCTTGCGCTGTACACGTTCTATTTCTTTGTAATTCGCCCATGTTGCCCTGCCGATTGCGGCTATTTCCTTGTATCGTGCTTTATATTCTCGCATTTCATCAAGTGTAAGTGCTTTGTCCGCAAGGTTTTTGGTAAGCTCTTTTTGAAGATCGTTAGCTTTATCAAGTAATGTTTCAGGCAACAATTTTTTTTCTTCTTGACGATTTACAATATTTATGCGAAACTTAACTATTAGCCATACGGCTAAATTAAGTTAATAAGGAGAATTTGTATGCCTTTCAAAAGTGTTCCACAAAAGTATGCTGCTTCCATTAAGGAAGTAACTATTGGCACTGGGGACAAAGCTTTAAAGTTAGGTGGTGAATCTGTTGCACCGCTGTATAGCTTTGACGATTCTATCAAGAATCCCCCAAAAGTTGGTATTGAGGTTTCGGACAAGGGTCCGGATCTTGAATTACCGGAGTTAAAGAAGTTCTATGACGGTTGTAAAACTATCCCTGACTTCGCTAAAAAAGCCTGCACCGCTAAGGGTGCTAGTTTTATCACGCTATTCCTTGAAAGCGCCGATCCAAACGGCGATAACAAGTCAATTGATGATTGCGTAAAACTTGCAAAGGAAGTTGCCGATGCAGTAACTCTTCCTTTGGTCATACAAGGGTGCAAGAACGAAGAAAAAGACGGTGATCTTTTCAACAAGATCGCAGAGGCCTTGGAAGGCAAAAACGTGCTTTTCCTTTCCGCAAAAGAAAGCAACCACAAGAAAATTGCCGTTGGTGCGGTTACAGCTTATAAGGCAAAAATCGGTGCAGAATCTGCTGTTGATATTAACCTTGCTAAACAGCTCAATGTTGTTATCACACAAGCTGGTGTAGGTCTTGAAAACGTAGTTATGAACGTAGGTCAGTGCGCTGCCGGATATGGGTTTGAATACCTTGTTTCCACTCTTGACCGTATTAAAGCCGCCGCCCTTGCTCAGAGCGACGTTCAACTTCAGATTCCGATTATTATACCTGCAGGACAGGAAGCATGGAACGTAAAAGAATCTGTTGCAGCCGAAGCAGACGCACCAAAAGGTTGGGGTCCTGCAGAGCAACGCGGTATCAATATGGAGATTTGTACAGCATCATCGTTGATTGCTGCCGGTGCTAATGCGGTTATCCTGCGTCACCCAAAATCTATCGAAACAATTTCCGGCCTCGTAGCGGCTTTGGTATAACAGGAGGAAGAAAAAATGGCTTTAAAAGGATTAGATTACTTTAAATTTACACCAAAGACGAACTGCAAAGCTTGCGGTAAGCCTACATGTATGGCGTTTAGTATGGATGTTGCAGGCGGCAAGATAACAATTGACAAATGCCCCCACATTAAGCCGGAAGATCTCGCTAAATTGAGCGAAGCATCAGCTCCTCCAATGAAAAAATATGAAGTTGGAGCGGGTAAAACAGTATACAGCCTAGGCGGCGAAACAGTGCTTTACCGCCACGAAAAAACATTCGTATCAAAAACACTTTTCGGCGTTAACGTAACAGGCGATAATTTTGATGCTGTATGGGGTAAAGCAAAAGAAGTTGATTATGACCGCATTGGCGAACGCATGATTTCTGATGTTATCAATGTTGAATTTACAGGCGACAAGGGCAAGTTCCTTGATGCAGTAAAGAAAGCAGCGGCGGCAGAACGTGTTGTAGTTCTTGATTGTACAGATGTTGCAGCAGCAAAAGAAGCTGTAGCTATCGCAAAGGCGGGAAAACCGATACTTAACGGTGCTAACGAATCGAATGCCGCAGATATGGCAGCAGTTGCAAAAGAAGCGGGCGTCCTTTTAGGTGTTCGCGCAGCAAGCCTAGAAGCACTTTATGACACAGTTCAGAAAGTTGAAGCAAGCGGCTACAAAGAGATCGTACTTGATGTAACAGGAAAAACAATAAAAGACACATTCAAAAATGCAGTTGAAGTCCGCCGCACGGCTCTTAATCCAAAAGGCGGCGACCGCTCTTTTGGTTATCCGTCAATCGTAAACATAAGCAAAGTATCGGACGGCAGCCAGGAATGTGAAGTAGCCCTTGCATCAGTATTCACACTGAAGTACGGCTCAATCGTAATTCTTAGCAGCTTTAGCAATGCAATGGCGTTACCGCTTTGCGGCCTTCGCCAGAATATTTTCACCGACCCGCAAAAACCAATGCGTATGGAACCAAAAATCTACCCGATTAACGGTGCCGATGAAAACTCAGTTTGTGCAACGACAGTTGACTTTGCTCTATCTTACTTCGTGGCATCAGCAGAATTCGAGCGTGCCGGTGTTCCTGTAAACCTACTTATCAGCGATGCAGGCGGTTACTCAGTTTTAACAGCATGGGCAGCCGGTAAATTGACAGCAGGTTCAATTGCAAAGTTTGTGCAAGCAAACGAAGCAAACCTAAAGAACAAAACGCTTATCCTTCCGGGTAAGGTTGCGGTTCTTAAAGGTGAGCTTGAAGGCTTGTTAGGCGGTTGGAAGATCCTTGTTGGACCACCGGAAGCTGTAGGTATTCCGAAATACATGAAGGAATTGAAGTAGCTGCGTTAAGGGGGGCAGAGTAATGTTTGTCTCCTTAAATCTATTTCATTGAACGTCCGCATACTGCGGACAAACGTAAATTGGCCGTCTGCATAATGCGGGCGGTCGTTAATCGAAGGAGATTAAAATGGCTGAAAAATTTATTATGATCGGTGAAAACATTCACTGTATCGCACCATCCGTTAAAGAAGCGATGGACAAACGTGATCCTGCAGAGCTTATAAAAAGAGGAGAGGCGCAATTAAAAGCAGGTGCGACTTACTTAGACCTTAATATTGGACCTCCCCGCGCAGGTATAAAGGGTCTTATGGCTTGGGGCGTAAAGACCTTGCAAGAAAGGTTTGATAATGTGCCGCTAGCACTGGATACGGCAGATATTTCAGAAATCGAAGATGGAATTAAAGTGTACAACCGCAGCAAAGGCAAACCTATAGTAAACTCTGCCGATGACGGTGAGCGCAAAAAATACATTGACGTAGCTGCTGCAAATGATGCATTAGTTATAGCTCTTTGCTCTAAAGAAGGTGTCGCCAGCGACAATGCAGAACGCGAAGCATGTTGTATGGATATGCTTGAACATGGTATGGGACTAGGCATGGAAGCAACAGACCTTTGGTTTGACCCATGTTTTGTTGTTATCAAAGGTATGCAGGACAAGCAAAAAGATGTTTTGAACTTTATCCGTTACTTAGCGGAACAAGGTCTTAATTCGTCAGGCGGCCTTTCTAACGTATCAAACGGTATGCCTAAAGCACTACGCCCGATTGTAAACAGCTACATGATTGCTATGTCAATAGGCGCAGGTCTTACTTCTGCTATTGTTAATCCTTGCGAAGTTCAACTTGCAACAGGTATCCGCAATGCAGACGTTATTATGGATGCAGTTCTCTTTGCAGATAGCTTCCTTGATGATGTAGAAGAAGCTTGCGGTAAAAAGAAATAGATAGCAACTCCCTACCAATCCGGTAGCAGTTGCGATTGTCTCCATAAGGCGGAAGGTGCATTATCGTGCCTTCCGCCTTTTCGTTTTATGCGGAGGAAATATGACTTACGAATTTATACGGGAAATTTTTAACAAGTGCTCTGGAAACCAGATGCGGGATGTTTTTGTAAGTGAGATTGAAAGCGACAATCTTGATGAATACATAAAGCAATTTCTTATTGGCGGCAGTGTTAGCTGCAAAAAAAACACTAACGAAAAGGGCAATGTTATTATTTACGATTTAGATCTGGACGGACTAAAAGAAAGGCTTAGTTTTACAATGTATTAATGTTGCCGGTTACGGAATTCGCGGGCAGTGTCGCGGTCTAGATCTTTTTCGCGTATACTGGCACGTTTGTCAAAAGATTTTTTACCTTTGGCAAGTCCTAGCTCTACTTTGACGATGCGGTTTTTAAAGTAAAACATTAGCGGAATTAGTGTGTAGCCTTTTTCGTTGACTTTACGCTCCAAACGTTTAATTTCTGCTTTGTGTAAAAGAAGTTTTCGCGGACGTTCCGGCGCATGATTAAACAGTGAAGAAAACGGATTTTCGTTTACTGTAAGCTGGCGTATCCAGATTTCACCTTTTACGATTTCTGCCCAGGCATCAGGAAACGAAATTTTGCCTTCTCTGAATGATTTTACTTCGGTCCCCCGCAACTCTATACCACATTCAAACTTGTCGTCAATTTCATAATCAAAAAATGCGCGGCGGTTTTTTCCGACAATTTTGATGCCGCCTGACGATCCTAGTGCTGAAGAAGCATCTCCCTTTTTTTTGTCCTTGTTTTTTTCTGTCATTTTTAAAATATCTCCGTGGTAATTTTCTTTGCAATGACCGGTCTAAACGAAACAAACGGCGAGCATGAATCCGGGTGCAATCCGGCTCTTGTTTCAAGGCTAACACTGCCTGCGGCATTTACCCATGAGCCGCCGCGGAGGCTGCGTTGCGGTGATGATACTTGTTCGATTGCAGTGCTTGTTGCCGGTAAAAAATACAGCGGTGCAAAAAGATCGGCGCACCATTCCCAAGATCCGGCATTCGAAACAAGTGTGTTACTAGGTATATTTGTATTAAACATGTTTTTTATAGCGGCAGAATTAGCACTGCCTGATTCCACACCTTTTGCAGCATATTCCCATTCAATTTCGTTTGGTAAACGAATTTCCCAACCTGAAAATGATGCCGGTAATTTTTTTGTAAGCCATTTACAAAATTCCTGCGCGGCAAACCATGAAACACCAGATGCAGTAGGATGCGGGAATGAAGATTCGGCATATTCAACAAGATAGTCCGAATTGACAAATCCCTCTTCGGTTAAGAGATCAATATTGTCTTTTTGCCATTTTGGATTTTCATTTAAAAATGCCGCATACTGAGCATCACTTACTTCATTCAACGCTATGTAAAAATTTGATATAGGCATGCTGAATTTAAAATCAGGTGCTGCTTCAAAAATACCGCTTGCCGCTTCTATAAAATCTACTCCTGCTACATTCACTTTTGAGCCAAAGCGTGCATACTGACGAGTCGAAAGATTATTGCTTTCATTATAGCGGCCGCCATCAGGATAAATTGCATCAATAACATTTTTTTTATACCACGCTGATTCAAAAATAAAGCGGGCATTTTCGCCTAACAGGTCGCAGACTTTTACGGTAAATGCAGGATTCTCTGCCATGTAATTAATAATATTTTGTGCCGTACTTACTATATTAAATGGAGAAAGAGCGGCAGAACCGTTATCAATAAAATATTTTGCACGCATTAAATCTTTTAATGCAGTGCGGGTAGTAGTAAAACGGGCGGCAGCGTACAAAATTTTATCTGCCTCTTTCGTATCTATTTTATTCAAGGCGGAGCGCAATGCACCTACCGAAAGGCTTAGCGGAATTTGATATGTGTTGTTAGGTTCATCGGTAAAAGACCATGCAGCAAACTCTTTTGCCCCATTTACAAGAGCAGCAAGAGGATCAATTTCCAGCAGGCTTACTTCAATATTGTTAACTTTTGCAAATGGCGAATGTGAAAGAATATTGCGCTTAACATTTAATTCGATTTGTTTGTTTTCAAAAGCGGGCATAACAAATTGGATAGTCCTAGCACCGGCTGGAATAAATATTTTTGCAGGACACTGAGCCATATACACATCATCAACACGGATTGCAGCTCCCTGCGGATACGAATTAAATGTATACTTTGAACCGCTGCGGACAATGCCCGGAAAAAACAGAGTAAAAAAAACTGCAAGTATTATGACTGTTAAATAAAGAGCCGCTAAATATTTACCAGGCTTGATGCCAAACAATGGTTTAAGATGAATGGGCAAGGCGTCCGCAATTTCGGTCTCTGCCTGTGTTTGCTGTTTTTTAGCTGCCGATTTTTTTTCTATCATTCTTTTATTATATCAAAACAGCGTAAAAATGTAAGGGTTGCTATATATCTGCGCCGACAAGTTTTGCCAGTTCACTATAAGACGAGAATGTTGTTATGTTGACGGCGTTTTCTTTGTAAATATGTTCTATTTCTTGTTGCGGACGCATAGACAAAACATGATATTTTTTTGATGCTTCTTGTAACAGTTCAATATTTTTTTTATTTGCATCTCCTACCGGAAACCCTGCATCTATTATCAATTTTGTATTTTGCATTGAGTTACAAGCTGCATCATACAAACTATCACGTACCGGACAAAAACTATTCTCTGCTATTATTGTCTGTAGGTTCATAGAGCTTGCAGTAAAATAATCAACATCATTTTTATGCAGCACACCTGTTGCAATTCCTATGCCCAGACGCGAGAGTGTACGGTACACCGGCGTACCAGTTGCTGCGCCTGCAACAACAAAAATTGTTGCAGGTTTTGTGTTGTGAATTTCTACATTACCAAGCACAAAATTAAATGCTGCACCTTCTATATTGTATAAATTATTTATTGTATCAATGTTGATAATATCTTCGCTTTTTCCAAAGTCTGCAATTTTGCCGTCTTTTACCAAAATTAAATATTCACAAGATTTAATTGCAATATCAATATCGTGCAGCGAAAGTATAACTGTTAAACCGCTCTTGCGTGAAAGTTTATTTAAAATACCGGCAACTTCTACTTTATGTTTTAGATCAAGATGGCTTGTAGGCTCATCTAAAATTATCAGTTCCGGTTCTTGTGCAAGTGCGCGGGCTATCATCACTTTTTGTTTTTCGCCGTCACTTAAATCTAAAAAAATTCTATTCGCCAAAGATTCCGATCCGGTAAGCTGCATACATTCTTTTACAATTGCATGATCATTTTCGCTAAGCCTGCCAAAAAAACCTGTGTAAGGTGTGCGCCCCATACAAACAATATCATACGCAGTGGTAAGCGGCATATTGATTTTTTCTGTAAGCACAACGGCAAGTTTTTGTGCTTTCTCTTGTGCTTTAATATTGATTATATTTTGTCCGTCTAAAAAAACAGCCCCTGCAACAGGAGAAAGCAAAGATGACAATGTGCGCAGTATAGTGGTTTTACCGGCACCATTAGGACCTAAAAGGCAGATAATAGAACCCTGCACAGCTGTGATATTGATATTTTCGATAATCGATTTTTTGTTATATCCTACAGAAAGGTCTTTTGTTTTTAATACTGTTTTTTTTAAATTACCGCCTTTCATGCTGTTTCCTTTCGCGACAAAAGCCATACAACAATTGGAGCACCTATGATCGCAGTAATTGCACCTAACGGTAACTCTATAGGTTGCACAATGTTACGCGCAATAAAATCGCAGAACAATGCCATTAAAGCGCCTGTTGCACAGCATGCAGGAATCAATATCCGGCTGTTAGCTGTTCTAAAAAGTATGCGGCATATATGCGGGGCAGCTAGTCCGATAAATGAAACAGGTCCTGCAAACGCTGTTACCGCTGCGCATAAAATACTGGAAATGATTATTATTAATTGCCGCGCAGTTTTTACGTTTATTCCCATGCTAAGCGCATAGCTTTCGCCCATTGCTAATGCGTTGATCTGTTTTGACAATAGCATTGATGCAAAAACTGACGGTAATATAATTACGTATAACAGTTTTGTCTGTTCCATTGTAAAAGGCGCAAAGCTGCCCATGGACCACATATAAAAACGGGCAATTTGTTCTTTTTCAGCAAATGCGCTAAGAATGTTTACACCGGCACCGCAAAGATACCCTGTCATTAAGCCGATAATTAAAAGCGTTATCATGCTTTTAACACGGCGCGATGCAAAAAGTATTAAGAGCATAATCAAAAGAGATCCGATAAAAGCGCCTGCAAAAATAAATTGCGGACTTATTGTTACAAAACCTAAACGCATGCCGCCTAAAATTACAAAACCTACAAAAAGTGTTGCACCGGAGGATATGCCTAAAATATAAGGCTCCACTATCGGGTTATTAAAAAAAGTTTGCAACAGGTAACCTGATACTGCAAGAGATGTACCGCAAGCAAGAGCTGCTAATGCACGCGGTAAACGGATTTTAAAAATAATAAGTGCATCTGTTCCGCCGGAATCTGCACCGCTAAAGAGTATAGCAATTATTTCGCGCACGCCGATTCTTGCAGATCCAAAACCGATGTTCAATAAAAAAACAAGCGCAGCAAAAAATATAATTAACAAAAACACAAATGCTGTGCGGTGTTTATATTTCATTTGCAACCATATTAAAATTATAGCTGTATTGCTGTATTGTTGTTAAGGGGTATTCAATATTTTTTCAAAATATTTTTTATGGCACATAACAGTTTTTCTATGTGATCATCTGTGCTTGACCAGCCTTGCGAGATTCTTATTCCCTCAAAAGCGGTTTTGTCATCTATGCCCATTGCACTTAACACGGGGCGTTTGCCGCTGCCGGACGAGCATGCCGACCCTGTGGACACGGCAAAACCGGCATCGTCTAAAAGCCTCTGAGTTACTTCTGCGGGTATATTTTTTAATGCTGTTTGTAAAATGTATGGCGAAAACCGCGAACTGTTTTGCCGTGACTGCGGTATAATAGCAACACGTTCCAGCTTTATAAGATTTTCTATTAAGTAGGACATACGTCTATGAGCGGCTTGTAAATTTTCGTCCAAATGATCTGTCATTTTTAAAAGACACTTTGACATGGCAATTGCACCGGCTACATTTTGTGTGCCGGATCGCATCCCCTGTTCCTGTCCGCCGCCTCTGTAAAGCTGTGCAATCGGCTTTTTTAAATACAAAATACCAATGCCGCGCGGTCCGCCTATTTTGTGTGCGCTTAATGTTGCCGCATCAACATCCCATTCAGTAAGATCGACATGAATTTTTCCTGCACTTTGAACAATATCTGTATGAAAAAAAACTCGCTTGCCGCTTTCCCTGCAAACTTTTACCAAGTGCGGAATATCAGATATGGTGCCGGTTTCGTTGTTTACAGACATAAGCGTAACGAATGTGCGCTTTTCGATTTTAGATAGAACTTTTTTTAAGCTTTCCTCACTTGCGGCACCGCAGTTGTTAAGCGATAAAAACTTCAATGTAAAATTATTTTTTTGCAATTGCAAACAATTTTCAAAAATTGATGGATGTTCTGTTTTTGCGGTAACAATATTATCTTTAGGAGAATTAAGCACAATAGCATTAGATTCTGTGCCGCCGCTTGTAAAATAAATTGTATCAGGGGAAACGTTTAAAGAGTGCGCACAAGACGCGCGGGCAGCCTCTAGGGCTTTTAAAGCTGAGCGTCCTTCCGCATGTTTAGACGATGGATTACCAAAAGGTATCACATCATCTGAACATTGCAGGAGATCGATGGAAGGAATCGCAGCGGCTGCCCAATCAAAGTAGATCCGTTCCATTGAAGATTAAGATTTATAACGGACTATTTTTCCAGTGCAACGATGTAAGAAACTGTACCAAAGCCTTGACTGTCGATGTATTCATAGCTGATAAGTAAGTGATTTGTATTATTCACACCCTCAGTTACGGCAATGTAAACATTAATCGGCTCTACAACAACACCGCGCATACGGCGTTTCCAAACAAGCGGGCTATTTGCTGTTCCGTCATTATAAAATTCATACTTTTTGTTATTGCGCGGTCTAGCACCTACAAGCTCTAACGAAAGATACCTAACACCTAATGTCTCGCTTTCTGAGATAGTAACTAGCGGCTCATACAAGTTTGTTGTATCAATACCGGTGTACGAAGCTTTTAGCAAGCGGCCGTTAACAGTGCCGGCACCAGCACCTTCTTGTGCAAAAGCCAAACCTGTAGAAAATAAAAGAACAAAAGCACATAAAACAAGCTTAGTTCTCCACCCTTTTAGACTGTTCATAAATTCCTCCAATGAATTAATAAATATTATTCATTGTAACATATAAATTTTTTTTATTTAAGAGGGGAATTGCACAGGGGGGTGTAACAAAAAAAATGGCAAATTTAACACAGAGTAAAAGGAGGTGCACAGAGAGGGCAGCAAAGAAAATCGGTTGGTAATGCTTTAAGCATGGTTTTAGCGGTGTATTGAAAAATGCGTCCTCATCATCTATAGTATAGTAAAAATGTTTACGATAAAAAATAAAATAAAAAACGTGCACATATTGCGTTGCAGGTTTAACAACTTTTTTTTCTGCTTGTTGCCGGCTTTATGCATGCTGCCTCTTACTATAACAGCGCAAGAGGAACATAGTGAGTACGCAGTTGCGGCGCGTTACACTGCATGGGCGCTTACAGCAGTTAATGATGGACGCAATGAGGATGCGAAAACTTTTTTGCTGCGTGCTGCCGACTATGCTTCTGTTTCCTCTGATCTTTCATACTTGTTAGCTCTGGTGCATAACCGTTTAGGCGGCAGCGCAAATGATGTGCTTGCAGCTATTGCACTGTCTATCCAAACAGACCGCTGGGATATTTTTTCGCGCAATGATGCTATACTTTTGGAAGCTCGTACTTTAATCACTATAAAAAGGTATACGCAAGCATTACGCAGTCTTTCGCTTTTAGGCGATGAGGAATCTGCGGTAGAGTTGCGCCTATTGGCACTAAAAGGTGCACCGAATGTTGAAGGTTTTAGAAAAATGATGTCAGACGCTTTAAACCGCTATCCGCGCAACACTGCATTTTTGCGGATTCTTTTTAATTATGCGCAAGGTCTTTCTATTCCGCGTGATGCCGACAGACGTTTAATTGACATAGCGATCAAGCGCATGCCCTCTGTTCTGCAAAGTGATCCGGATCTGGCATATATGGCTGCCCCGTTTATGTCTGATATTGATGCTGCGCGTTTGTTACTATTAAACTGGCGTGCCTCCAGGCAAGCTCCCGTTCCCATTGAATCACTGCCTGTATCGCTTAGTATGGGAATTATTAACGAAAGTGTTGCGATGGAAGAATTGTTTAGACCAAGCATTGCACCTGCAGCCCGTATCATTGACAAAAATGTACTTACAAAAGTGTACAACTTGCTGCGCAATGATGATTTACGAGCACAGTTTTTACAGGATCTGATTATATTTTCCGGTACGATTACAGAAGATACTGATTCTGACGGCATACCGGAAACAAAAACTACATACAGTTACGGTCTTGTTAATTCGTGGGAATGCAACGCAAGTCAAGATGGTGTTTCAAAATTTTTTGTTACTTTTAATTCAGGTGATCCAATGAGTGCAGAAATAACCGCCCTTGATGATGGTCAAGTATCTAAAAAAATATTTATTGCTTACGAAAAATATCCTTCCGTTTTTGAAGCCATAGAAGGCGACTATCATTATTATTTTCCGCCGGAAGATTTTCATTATCCTATTTTACTATTTGATGATCTCTGCGATGCCGGCGGATTGTTGTATCCGCAAAAAAATAATCTTACTGCGGATATTCAGTCAAATACCTTGTTTGGTTCTGCATATTTAATTGAACGCCCTAGCGAAGAATTTTCTGGTGCTGTTGAACGCTTTGAATGTTTTTCCGGTGTCATAAACGGCGCAAAGACTTATTTAAATGGTGCTGTTATATCATCAACAGAATACAAAAATGGATCACCGGTTGTACAAAATGTAGACCTTGATTTAAACGGCACATTAGAAACACGAAGGTTTTTCGGAGTTGAACACAATGGCGAAGCCGTTGTAGAACGTATAGAAAGCGATTGGGATGGAGATGGAATTTTTGAATACAGTGAATAAAAAAGTGAGCAAAGGTTTTGCAATATTGTTTTTTGTATTCCTTGTTGCTTCTTGTTTATCGCAAGAAGCGGCACAGGATCGTCTAACACCTCCAAAATCGACTAAGGATTTCCGTATAGAAAAAATCGAAAAAGCTGTAGAGGAAGATCCTGCAAACGCAATTCATCTTATTGGAATGTACGAAATTGTTTATTCAAAAACGTTAGACGACAAGGATTCAGAAGAAAAAATAAAAAAATTAAAAAACACGGCAATAGAAAATTTAAAAGCCAAGCAGATAAAAGCGGTGGAAGAAAAACGCTGGGATGTTGCATCATCATTAGAACGATCTCTTTTTGCACTTGGTATAGAAATTGATTATTCTACAAAAGAAAGTAACTTTCTTTTGCAAGAGGCAAAAGAGTATTTAGAAAACAACAAAAACTTGCAAGCATTTCTTACGGCTGCAAAATCAAATGAAATAAAAATGCTAAGCGGTTTAGATGCACTTTTATTTTTAGAGCGTGCTGTTCAAACGGGAAGGCGCAATACTGCGGCGTATTTTCTTGCGATTGCCGATAAAATCGGAACAAGTGTCCCAAGCGAAATGAGGGCCTTTGCACAGGGACGCGATAACCCTACTGAAATGATCAAGGGAGCGGCAACTTTATTGATAGACCGCGGCATAAAAATCGAAAAGGGCAAGGGCTTTAAAGATACTGTTTTAGGATCAGCATTTTTTGTAGACGATTCAGGGTTGATGATTACAAACTATCACGTAATAGAAAGCGAAGTTGATCCGGAATACGAAGGCTATTCAAAAATGTTCATCCGCATGGGCGATGCCTCCAGCGCATTGGCACCTGCAAAAGTAATCGGCTGGGACAAGGCTATGGATCTTGCTCTTATTAAAACAGAGGTAAAACCTGAATATATATTTTCTGTTGTAGACCGCACAGCGGCTGCGAAAATCGGGGACAGTGTTTTGGCAATAGGCTCGCCTGCCGGTTTGGAAAAAACTGTAACAATGGGAATAGTTTCCGCACTTGGCAGGCGCTTTTTGCAGTTAGGTGATGTTATACAAATTGATGCTGCCGTAAATCACGGCAACTCAGGGGGGCCAGTCGTAGATTCGCAGGGACGGCTTGTAGGTGTGGTTTTCGCCGGTACGGACACGTTTCAAGGGCTTAACTTTGCTATTCCGGCAGAACGCCTTATAGATGCTCTTCCTGCTATGCTTAAAGGCGGCAAAGCAGAACGCCCATGGCTGGGTTTAAGCCTTGCCGAAACACGGGACGGCGCGGAAATTATTTATGTAGCCCCTCTGACACCGGCGGCAGATCAACGAGTGGAAAGCGGTGTTTACATAAGCTCGATAGGAGGCAAAACAGTTAAAGCGCCGCAGGGAATGTTGATTCCGGCATTGCAGGATTGTCTTTTTTCGTGCCGCCCCGGTGAACTTGTTGCTTTAGAAACTTCTGACGGGGCAAGACGTGTGCTGCAACTACAAGTGCGCCCTGCAGTCCCCCTTGCCAATGCAGCCAAAATCGACAGCCGCGAACGCCTTGCCGCACCGCTTTTCGGAATAGTATTGGAAACATCAGGCGGTAAAACTTCCGCACCGGCATATCTTGTAAAAAAAGTTTTGCGCGGCTCTGTCGCTGACGAAGCCGGTATATCCGCCAAAGATCCTGTGGCAATACAAGGTTTTAGAGTTGAAGAAAAAGACGGTTATGCAATTTTGGATATAAACGTAAAGCGCAAAACTTCAGGTTTTTTTGAAACCAGTATGCGCCTGCCTGCTGCATTGAATACGCCTGATACCTTGTAGAAGTCTATACCAAGAAAACTTGAGGCGGATCCAGCACACCTTTTGTAGAGGGCACTGCGCCGTTAAGACCTGCGTCTATCGAACAAGCTGTGCGCAATGCTCGGCCGGCTGCTTTAAATAACGCTTCTATTTTGTGGTGATCGCTTCGTCCGCGCAGTATGTCCAAGTGCAGCGTGCAGAATGTTGATCCGCAAAAGCCCTGCCAAAAGTCATAAATTGTATCACTTTGGAAAGTTGAGTATTTGCCGGTTTCCAGTGCCGTTACAATAGGTGCGCCGCTTAAGGCAGCTTCCAAAACCAAATAAGATCTGCCGCACAGATCGATTACGGCGCGCGCTAATGTTTCGTCCATTGGATACAAAAAGTGTGCGGCGCGGACTATGCCGTGTTTATCGCCTAAAGCTTTTGCAAGACAAGAGCCAAGTGTTATCCCAGTATCTTCCATTAGGTGATGCTGATCCACATCTAAATCGCCGGTTGCTTTTATTTCCAAATCAAACATCGCGTTATGTGCAAATGTGTTTAACATGTGACGCATAAAACCGATTGGATAATCAAACTTTACAGTGCCGCTCCCATCGATGTTAATCTTAACAAAAATGTCTGTTTCCAATGTCTTACGCTGAACTTCTGCTATTCTATTCATATACCCGCCTATTTAAATAATTCATTCTTTGCCTTATACCAAAACAATAAATCCATTGCGTCTAACGGAATCTTTTGCTCTGATGCAAAAGCAATCATTTTTTGTTCTGTTTCTAAATAAATACTTTTTGTTATAGCTTTTGGTACTTCTTTTATAACATTATATAACACAAGCTGACGCAGAATATGTCTGTCCAAAATACACAGCTTGCTTCCAAATCCAATATTGCGTAAAAAGTGCGAAGCCTCTTTTAAACCCCAGCCTAAAACAATTTTTGCTAAATAATTGCGCACCTCGATTATGCTGCCATGATCATTTATTGTTTTAGTAATAATTTTTTTTGTATCAGGATAAAAATTTTCTCTGTTCCTAACGATGTAGATTGCTTTATTTTTATGAAAGCGCACACCGCCTGAGCGCAGCATCTCGGCAATTTTTCCGGTATCACTATCATCATTAAACAAGACACCGTCTTTTGCTAAAGCACATACTGAATTCCATGCCTTTTGCGCATTGTTCTGCGGTGTGCATGTACAAAACGACATCTCCTTAAAAATATCTTTTGCGCTGCCGCATTCATAAATATTTTTAAATTCTGTCAAACGTGCATTAATACTGCACTTGATATTTTTGTACAAAACATTCAAATCATTTTCTGCCAGCATAATATCCTAAAAAAATTAACTAATTACCTTGCGTAGATCATATTCTACAATATCCGTTGCGCCTAATTTTTTTAGACTAGGGATAAGGTCAGGTACCTCATTGCGTTTAACTGCAATTTTTATTGCAAAGCCTTCGCCCATTGCACTGCCTTTGCCGCTATACAATGCAGAAACTGTCGGGCTGCGCATGGAAGGCAGTCCTGCGGCAAGTTTTTCAAATTTATCTTTTTCGACATTCATTTCCAGCATTACACGTTCTCTACCATCCAGCACAGATTTAAAAAGAATTGCAAGACGGTCAATCAGTTCTCTCTTTTTAGGATTGTTCATTGCCTCAGATGATGCAACAAAATGTGTTGACGATTGCAATATCGTGCCTATGATCACAAGACCGTTATCGCGCAGTGTTTGTCCGGATGCCGTGTTGTCTATAATCATATCTGCATCATCAGGGGGAAACACTTCTGTAGCTCCATAAGTGCGTAGGATCTTGTAATTGCAATTGTAATTTTGTTTTTTTAGATATTGTTCTGCAAGATTAACATACTCTGTTGCTACTACAATACTTTTTGCACTGCTTGTAAAGCAATCTTTTTTTTCTGCCGGTACAGCAACGACAATACTAACCTTGTCAAACCCTAAATCCAGCACATCAACAACATTGCAGCCGCTTTCCAAAATCCAGTCCATACCTGTAAAACCGCAATCGTGGCTGCCTAATTCCAAAAGCTGCCCGACATTTTGCGGCTTCATTATTTTTGCAACAAGCCAATCAACACCCATAAGCGGCCTATACGTTCTATCGGGCAGCTTAAAATTAAAACCGGCATCAGCAAAAAGTTTTTGAATATTTTCATAGGTGCGCCCTTTTGGAATTAAAATTTGCAATTGATCATTTTGTTGCTGCATACTACCTCCTGCACCTTGATATTACAAGACAGCGCAAATCTATCACTTTATATAACCTTTTGCTTTTAATAATTCGGCATTCAGAATTCCGCCGCCTGCTGCACCGCGCACAGTGTTATGCGACAGACCCACAAAACGCAGATCAAAAATATTGCAAGGACGGATACGCCCTACACTTACTGCCATGCCTTTATCAATATCACGATCCATTCCAGGTTGAGGCCTGTTTGTTTCTTCGCGCACAATGATAGGCTGCACAGGTGCCATAGGCAAGTTCAACTCCTGCGGCAGCGCACGGAATTTCCGCCAAATGTTTTTTACATCATCAATCGCAGGTTTCTTTGCACCAAACTCCAAGCTGACTGTAACTGTATGCCCATTGATAACAGGAACACGATTACAATGTGCGCTAATTAAAGGTGCCTCTGATTTAATAATTTTGCCGCCTTCTATCTTGCCGAAAATCTTTAGCGGCTCCAGCTCAGACTTCTCTTCCTCGCCGCCTATATACGGCACAACATTGTCGATAACATCAAGGCTGGGTACACCCGGGTAGCCTGCTCCGGAAACAGCCTGCATAGTAGTAACAATAAGGCGTTTAACCTCGTAACCGGCTTGTAAAAGTGCCCAAATGGGTGTCATATAGCTCTGAATAGAACAATTCGGTTTAACGGCGATAAAGCCGTTTTTCCAACCGCGGGCTGCCTGCTGCGCGGGAATAATATCAGCGTGATCGGGATTTACTTCGGCAATCAACATAGGCACATCCTCTGTCCAGCGGTTTGCCGAAGCATTCGACACCACAGGAATACCCGCCGCCGCATAAGCATCTTCAAGAGTAAGAATCTCTTCCTTGCCCATCTCCAGCGCCGAAAACACAAATGCTAAATCGCCGCGCTCTACTGCGGCACGTGCCTTGTCGATATTGAGGGCATCCTCGATCATTAAGTTTTGAACACCGCAAGGAGGTGCAACGCGTAAATGCCAGCGCCCATTCATTGCCTCTCCGTAGCTACTTCCTGCACTGCGCGCACTCGCTGCAACATAACGCACTTCAAACCACGGATGATTTTCCAAAAGAGCTATATAATTTTGCCCCACCATTCCCGTTGCACCCAAAATTCCAACAGGTATCTTTGCCGTCATAACATAACCTCCAAGTCAATATAAAATTATAAAATTCTAAAAGGAAAGAGTGAAGGTAGCACATTCCATAATTGTTATACTGATTAGTTAACCGGTACTTTTATGCTTATTACTTTTCCTTCTGCTTGCATATAAATAAAAAGCTCTTTTGTTTTGAATGGAACCTGAAAACGAAAATCTTCCTGTTCAGAATCCGAAAAGAAAAATTGATGATTACTCTTGTTCACCTCTGCCTCCGGACTATCCGCATTTTGCGTGTATTCGGCAACAGTCACATCAACAATTCCTGTATATATAGGCTGCGGCATGTTTTTGAATCTGTTGAATCCTTTTACGCGGTCTAAAATAGATTTTTGTTTAGTGTTTGCCGTTTTTGTTATAACAACAAATGTTGCACCCTGATACTCCAATGCGGAGGCAGTAATTTCGTTACCAATAAGTAATGGGTTTTGCGGCATCACATAAGTGTATAAGAGTATTGTTATAGAAAGTATAACAATTCCAATAAACATCATCGCCTTGGGTTTTGTATCAACAAGCGAAGAAAAAAATCCAAAGCGTTTTGGCTTGAGAGGTTTATATAAGTCGCGCACACTTTGAGGAGCTTTTGCTAAACGCTTTTCGCGTGAATAATAAAAATGCAGATCGTTTGATGTAATTTTCGATTCATCTACAGGTCTACTTTCTTCTATTTCCACTATGATCCCTGCTATCTTTTGCCCAACATCAGTTTAATGGGGTTTGCTCTCCAGCGTACTACAAAGTATAAAGCGCCGAATCCCACACCGGCTAAATGTGTAAGGTGTGCGACACCGTTTTGTATGCCGAACACAGAATAGAAAATTTCCAGCGCGGTAAAAACTAAAACAAGAACAGGGGCGCGCATTGGTATTATGCCCCAAATGCGGAGTACAGAATCAGGGAAGATACAGGCATAAGCCAGTTGTATTGCAAAGATTGCTCCGGAAGCTCCTAACAAATGTACATAAAATGCACCGGTTAGTACATAGACAACAAATGAAAAAATACCGGCAAGCGTGCCTGTCAATAAATAGTATAAAAGAAATTCTTTGCTGCCCAAGTAGCGTTCTAACTCAAATCCAAAAACAAAAAGAGCTAGCATATTAAACAATAAGTGCGACATGCCCTGATGTGCAAACATATAAGTTACAAATTGCCAAACCCATCCGTTTAATACAAGCAATGGATTCATAGCTAAGTATCCTGTTATTGAGCTAATATTTTGCAGAAAAAATACGGCAACATTTATACCGATTAAAAAAAGAGCCGCATTAAAAAAAGAATATTTAAATGGTTTACGAAGAATATTCAAAATGTTTCCTGTTCCTATTATGAGTCTGTAAGTGAAGATGAATTAACTGCCTGAGGGAAGCCCAACAAGTTGCGTACTTCTTTGTCGGACAGTGTTTCATGTTCAAGCAAGGCGCTAGAGAGAGTTTCCAGTTTATCTTTATTGTCCTGCAAAATCTGTTCGGCTTTTCTGCGGCCTCTGTCTAAAATATCTTTAATTGCATTGTCAATTAACACGGCAGTATGCTCGGAATAATCTTTGTGGCGGGCAATTTCTTTGCCCAAAAAGATAGGCTCGTCTTCTTGCCCGTAGGATATAGGACCAATATCTTTTGCCATACCCCAGCGGCAGACCATTTGCCTTGCCATATCGGTAGCCTGTTGCAGATCCATTTGTGTGCCGCTTGTTGTTTCATCAAAAAAGAGTTTTTCTGCAGCCCAGCCGCCGTAACAAATAACAATGCGGTCGCTAAGCCAACTTTGTCTGCGGCTGTAATTATCTTCTTCCGGCAGCGAAACTGCCATTCCCAGCGCTCTGCCATGCGGGATTATCGTAACTTTGTGCAGAGGATCGGCATTATCAAGGAAATAATGGAGTAATGCATGACCGCCTTCGTGGTAAGCCGTCATTTTACGCTCATGTTCAGAGATTGCAAGGTTCTTACGCTCTACACCCATCAGTATTTTGTCGCGGGCTTGTTCAAAATCAGACATTTCTACCATTTTTTTGTCGTTCCGTGCCGCTAAAAGAGCCGCTTCGTTGACTAAATTGGCAATATCAGCCCCGCTCATACCAGGAGTCGCCCTTGCAACACGGAATAAATCGACATCTTCTGAAACTTGCACCTTTTTTGAGTGAATCGTTAGTATCGCATTACGCTCGTTTATATCAGGCATGGCAACAACAACCTGCCTATCAAAACGTCCCGGACGTAAAAGGGCAGGGTCTAGAACATCGGGGCGGTTTGTTGCCGCAAGCACGATGATTGCATCTTTTGATTCAAAACCGTCCATTTCGACAAGCATTTGATTTAATGTCTGCTCGCGCTCGTCATGCCCGCCGCCGTAACCGGCACCTCGTGTGCGTCCTACGGCATCAAGCTCATCAATAAAAATAATGCAAGGTGTGTGCCGGCGAGCCTGCTCAAAAAGGTCGCGCACACGGCTGGCTCCTACTCCTACAAACATCTCTACAAAGTCGGAGCCGCTCATATGGAAAAATGCTACATTGGCTTCGCCTGCAACGGCACGCGCCATCAATGTTTTACCGGTTCCGGGCAAACCTACCAAAAGCACACCTTTTGGGATACGGGCGCCCATTTTTGTAAACTTTTCCGGGTCTTTTAAAAATGCGACAACTTCTTGAAGCTCCGCCTTTGCCTCTTTTTGTCCGGCAATGTCAGAAAACTTTATTTTTTTGCCTTTATCATCGTAAAGTTTTGCCCGGCTTTTACCAAATGAAAAACCCTTACCCGGACCGTTTTGCATATTCTTCATCATCATCCAAAAAATAAGAATGCAAATAATCCATGGGCTAAGCTCCAGCAAAATCCTGCCGAAAGTGATTCCGGTAACAGCCCCTTCCACGCGTATCCCTTTTGCTTTAAGTGCAGGAAGAAGTTCAGGATCGTGGTAGGGAATGAGCGTTTTATAGCTTTGCGGCGCACCGTTGTTGCCCGGCAGCGTCCATAACAGAGCGTTGTCGTCAATTATAGTTACAGTTTTTAATTTATCCTGCGCAACTGTCCCCAGAAAATCGGTATAGGCAATTTCTTGCACCCGCTGCGTATTTGAACGCAGATAAAAAAAACCAAAAATTACTGCCATAACTAAAAAAAACAAAAAACCTAAGCGGGGAGTGCCTTTGTTTGTGCCGGCAGGCGGCGGCGGTGGAAGGTTGCTGTTTTTTGGCGGCAATTCATTATTTTGCTCTGAATTATTTTGATTGCTTTGATTGTCCGAATTATTTTGATTGTTCTGATTGTTCTGATTATTGATAGACATTTTTTTCCTTTTCGAATTAATTTTATACTCTTAGGCAGTTTTAATCAACACAAGTTTGTGATATGATAAATCAATGTTAAAAGAAAAAACAATTTGGAAAACAAAAATAGCGCAAACTTTGAATGAAATGTTGCGCACGGCAAACATAGACGTAGAAATATCTACAGACAAAATAGCTGCAGAAATTCCGCCTAACGCAGAAATGGGTGATCTTGGATTCCCGATGTTTCCGTTTGCTAAAATGTTTAAGAAAGCACCGCCTGCAATTGCCGCCTCTGTTGCAGAGATTTTATCGCAGGGAACATTGCACGGGGAATCATCCTGCCTTGTATTTGCAGTTGGTCCATACGTCAACATAAAACTGGATCGCAGCGAAACATCAAAGCAAATACTTGAGGATGTGCTTGCTGAAAGCGAATCGTGTTGTGTTAGCAAATTCTTAAAAGGCAAACGCATAATGGTAGAATTCTCCAGCCCTAATACAAACAAGCCGTTGCATTTGGGGCATCTTCGTAATGATGTGTTAGGCGAAAGTATTTCGCGCATCTTGGCAGCTTGCGGCGCAGATGTACAGAAAGTATGCATCATCAATGATAGGGGGATACACATTTGTAAGTCGATGCTTGCATATATCGAAAAATTTTCAGGCAAGACCCCGCAAAGTGAAAATAAAAAAAGCGACCGTTTTGTAGGCGACTGCTATGTAGAATTTGATAAAATGTCAAAACAAGAGGAAGCTGAAAATGCATCCGTAGAAAAAAATGCAAAAGAGCGGGCGCAAGATTTGTTACTTAAGTGGGAAGCAGGAGATGCGGATGTTACAGCCCTTTGGAAGACAATGAACGATTGGACTGTAAATGGAATTAAGGAAACATATAAACGTACCGGTGTGTCGTTTGATAAATTTTATTTTGAAAGCAAAACATATTTGCGCGGCAAAGAAGAAGTGCAAAAAGGATTAGAAAAAAATATTTTTTATAAAGAAACTGACGGATCTGTTTGGGCAGATTTAAGCGCAGATAATCTTGATAAAAAAGCACTGTTGCGGAAAGACGGAACGTCATTATATATTACGCAGGATTTCGGCACCGCTATCCTTAGGCATGATGATTGGCCGTTTGATAGGCTTGTATACGTTGTAGGCAATGAGCAGCGCTATCATTTTAGTGTACTGTTTAAATTGTTAGAAAGGCTTGGCTTTGTTTGGGCAAAAGATCTGTATCACCTTGCTTATGGAATGGTAAACCTGCCCAACGGCAGAATGAAAAGCCGCGAAGGCACTGTTGTCGATGCAGATGACCTTATCGACGAGTTACGTGATATGGCGTTAGAAGAAATAAAACAAAAAGAGCGCGAAGAAGAAGTAGGCAACGCTGCCTGTGCTGCAGAAAAGATTGCACTTGGTGCGCTGCATTATTATTTATTGCAGATAACACCGGATAAGGATATGTTGTTTAATCCGGAAGAATCGCTTTCGTTTAACGGCAACACAGGTCCCTACCTGCAGTATATGGGCGCGCGTATTTGTTCGATACTGCGCCAAGAAAAAGCAAAACAATTTGATTATAAAAGTGCCGATCTTGCACTGCTTACAAGCGATGCGGAATGGGAGCTTATAAAAACAATTTCCACATGGCAGGAAGTTTTAAATGATGCTGCAGATAAAATGAACCCGTCTATAATCACTGCGTGGTTATACGATCTGTCTAAAAAGTTCAGCACATTTTATCACATCTGCCCTATACTAAATGCAGATGACGGCGGCATTACCTGCGCACGTTTAGCACTTTGCAAAGCGGTGTTGGCGGCGCTAAAGAATGCACTGCATCTTGTGTGCATTCCGTTTTTGGAAGTAATGTAGAGATATAACAGAGAAAATCATAACGGAGAAAATTGATGGTACATTTTGTAGGTGCCGGTCCAGGCGCTCCAGACTTAATTACAGTGCGCGCAAAGACGCTGCTTGAAACAACCGATGTTGTTATCTATGCGGGATCACTTGTAAATCCTGAATTGCTAAAATTGGTAAAGGGTACTTGCGCAATTTATAACAGCGCTGAACTTACACTTGAGGAAGTTATAGACATAATAAAGACAGCAGCTCATGGGGACAAAGATATTGTGCGTTTGCATACAGGCGACCCAAGTATTTACGGTGCAATCCGTGAACAGATCGATAGGCTTCGTGAATTAAATATTGCATTTGATATTTGCCCGGGTGTATCAAGTTTGTTTGGTGCGGCAGCGGCACTTGAAGCAGAATATACACTGCCTGGCGTAAGTCAAACAGTTATCATAACACGCGGCGAAGGGCGCACACCGGTGCCTGCATCTGAAAATTTAAAATCCCTTGCTGCACATAAGGCAACAATGGCTATATTTTTAAGTGCCGGAATGTTAGAAACTGTTTCGGGTGAACTTATAGCAGGCGGATATGCACCCGATACACCTGCAGCTATTGTTTACAAAGCTACATGGCCGCAAGAAAAAATATTCCGCGGCAAGCTTGTAGACCTTGCAAAACTTGGATGCTGCAAAAAGACGGCTTTAGTCGTTGTAGGCAATATTTTAGGCAGCGATTATGAGCTTTCGCGCCTTTACGACGCAAACTTTTCAACAGAATTTAGGAAAGCAAAATGACATTAGCGATCATTGCAGTGTCAGCACAGGGTTCAGAGTTAGCGCAAGTTTTACAAAATAAAATGACCGAGTGCAAAACAGACATGTTTGTTCTATCGCAATATGCATCAAAAAATCAGATTCAGTTTAAAAAAGTTTCAACAGTTACCGCAGAAATATGGAGCCGTTACGAAGGAATTATTTTTTTGTGTGCATCAGGTATTGCAGTGCGATCAATTGCCCCGTTAGTAACATCAAAATACACTGACCCTGCTGTAGTTGTCTGTCCTGATACCGCAGCTTTTGCAATATCACTTTTATCAGGACACGAAGGCGGCGCAAATGATCTAGCATTGCAAGTTGCAAACGCCGTAGATGCGATGCCGGTAATCACGACAGCCTCTGAAGCACCGCCAAAAATATTGCCGCGCAACATATTTTTGGGTATAGGCTGCCGCAGGGGCAGCTCAACAGAAAAATTATACGAAGCAGTATCAAAAATATTTTCTGAAAATTCAATCTCGCTTTTACGCATCAATACGATATGTACAATCGACATAAAAAAAGATGAAACAGGTTTGCTGGATCTTTCAAAAAAATTATCAGCCCCTTTACAATTCTTTAGCGCAGATGAGCTTAACAAAGTTAGCGGCAGTTTTGAATCATCAGAATTTGTACTTGCAACTACAGGTACAGATAATGTTTGCTGCCGTGCAGCTATGGCAGGTGCAGCAAACGGTGCAGAGCTCTTAATATCAAAAATAGCCGCCTGCGGAATTACAATTGCAGCGGCGCAAAAAAAGGAAACAATATAAAATGGCAAAACTTACTGTTGCAGGAATTGGTCCGGGAGATGAAGCAAATATGAGCATCGCATGCAGACGTTCGCTTGACGAATGTGATGTCATAGCAGGGTATACCGCATACATTGAACTAGTGCAGCCCTTATATCCAAACAAAACATATCTTTCAACCGGAATGAAAAGTGAAGTTGAGCGCTGTACAGAATCGCTGCGTATTGCAGCTAACGGGAAAAATGTCTGCCTTATATCAAGCGGTGATTCAGGTATTTACGGCATGGCTTCTTTGGTTTACGAGCTTGCCGTAGAATTTCCTGCGGTGCAAATTGAAGTAATTGCAGGAATAACAGCCGCATCTTCCGGCAGCGCAATTTTGGGATCCCCTTTAAGCCATGACTTTGCAGTTATATCGCTAAGTGATTTACTTACCCCATGGGAACTTATAGAAAAAAGATTGCGCGCCGCTAGTGATGCAGATTTTGTTATCAGCATTTATAATCCGGTAAGTCATAAACGAAAAGACCATTTAAAGAACGCCGCCGCCATACTGCTTGAAGCAATACCTGCGGATCGCATCTGCGGTATTGCACATAACATAGGGCGCGAAGGTCAGGATGTAACAATTACAACACTAGGCGGCTTGCAAAAAGATGATAGTGCCGAAAGGCTGCATATTGATATGTTCTGCTGCATTTTTATCGGCAACTCAAAAAGCAAAATGATAAACGGAAAGATGATAACACCGCGCGGATATACAGAGCGCAAATAGAAAACAATGGGGTCAATAACATGGATGTTATTATTTTTGGAGGAACCACAGAGGGCAGAGAACTTGCACAGTGGTGCAGCATCAATAAAATAAAAGCGCTGTATTGTGCCGCTACGGAGTTAGGTGCTTTAGATTTTCCATATATCACTGTTCGTGTAGGACGGCTTAACACTGATGCAATGTCAGATATGATAGAAAGTGTACACGCTAAAATTATAGTTGATGCCTCACATCCGTATGCCTCTGTTGTCAGCATGAATATTGCAAGTGCATCTTTAAAAACTAATACGCCGCTTATCCGTTTACATCGTGAACAAAGTGATACCGGTAATGCATTGATTTTTTATGACACACAAAATCTTATATCGTATTTATCAAAAAATGATGATATTGTTTTTATAACAACAGGAGCAAAGGAAGCAGAAATTTTTACACAAGTTCCAGATTTTAAACAGCGTTTTTTTTTCCGCTTGCTGCCAAGTCTTGAAGGTTTGCAGAACTGTCTTTATTTAGGCTATCCTGAAAAGCACCTTATAATGATGTGCGGACCCTTTTCACGCGAGCTTAACAGTGCAATGTTCAAAGCTGCAGGTGCTTCGATACTCGTAACTAAAGAGTCCGGTGTCTATGGCGGATTTGCAGAAAAGCTGCAAGCCGCAGACGATTGCGGTATGCAAACTGCCGTAATAGCGCGTCCGCCTGAAAACAGCATCAAACTTTGGACACAAAAAGAAACTGAAGCAGCTATTAAAAAAATACTAATCATAGATTTTTAGGGGTGTAACAAATTCATATTTAATAATATATTTAACATAAGGTAACATACAGGTGTCGATATGGATATTACATTTTTAGTACATGGTTTTTTGAAAACAGGGAAAGACATGTATTTTTTGAGTAATTATTTAACGCAGTGCGGGATTGCCAATTTTGCAGTTACAGTTCCTGCAAGATTCGGCAGTGTAGATGATTGCGTTCAATCACTGCATAAACAAATTGATCTCTTTATGCAGCAACATAAAGATGAATCTATTACAAAAATAAATTTTGTTGGACACAGTATGGGCGGCTTGGTTATACGCAAGTACATACAAGTGGTAAAACCTAAAAATGTTGGAAGATGTATATGTATAGCAACACCGCACAAGGGTACAATAATAGCATCTGTAGGAAGAATACTAGCACCTTTTTGCGATAAGATTTATAAACCGGTTGCGGATTTTATTCCGTCAAAAATAAATAAATATATTATAACAGATAAAAACATTCAGATTGCCGTGATCATTGGACACAACAACAGTTTATTTTGGGGGAAACTTTTGTTGTCGCCTGAAAGTGACGGCAGAGTAGAACCTGAATCTGCACTAAGTGAAGATGCCGTTGCAGTTGCCGAACTACCATTCAGGCACAATCTTATACATAAAACCAACGAAACGGCCGAGCTTGTAAAAACATTTTTGTTGACAGGAAAATTTTTTCAAGATGCAGGCAGTAGAATTTGATCGCTTAAACAGATTACAATATGGCTATGTTTCATGGTTTAACTTTAAGGGCGCAGCGTATTCTTACCGTAGATGCACAGCGGGAGGTACGGCGCTATCATTCAGGACGATTAGAGCCTGAACACATTCTGCTTGCAATTCTTATTGACGGGCAAGGGCTTGCGTGCAAAGCCATGGAATTGCTTTCTATCGAGCGGGAGCAATTTAAAAAGACGCTTGAGGGCTTCCTGCTTATGGAGCAAACGATTTCCACTCAATATGCTTTTTGGACAAGTGCTACGGTGCTGCCTTCTAACCGGACAAAGCGGTTTTTGCGCAATGCTGCGGAAGAAAGCCGCATGCTTGGTAAGGAGTGCATAGGCACCGAACATCTGTTACTTGCCGCATTTTATGAACAAAATTCCTGTATTCACGATATTTTTAACGTTCACAATGCAGATTCCGATATGCTGCGCATTGTTTTGCAGACTAATTTTAAAAATGACGGCGTTTCAGAAGCGGCTATAGGTGCAAATGAAGGCGGATGCCCTCATAATCCAGAAGAAGGAATGATTCCAAGCTGCTTTCAACCTCTGTTTTCCGGTAATACTCCGCAATTTTCGTCATTTTCTGCCGCCTCCGGCAATTCCGGGACCCCATTTTTGGATGAATTTTCAAATGATCTGACATCACAGGCGCGCGAAGGGCTTTTAGATCCGGTAATTGGCCGTCCTAAAGAGATTGAACGGGCTATCCGCACCCTATCGCGCCGCAGTAAGAACAATCCTGTCTTGGCAGGTGATCCCGGCACCGGTAAAACAGCTATTGCAGAAGGAATTGCCCAGTATCTTGTGTCGGCGCAGTGCCCTCATTCTTTAAGCGGTAAGCGGCTTTTGGCTTTAGATATGGCTGCAATGATTGCCGGCACCAAATATCGCGGTGAGTTTGAAGAACGGCTTAAACGAGTGATTAAGGAAACCGAAAAAAGCGGCAATATTATCCTTTTTATTGACGAAATTCATACATTGATTGGTGCAGGCGGTTCTGCCGGTTCTATGGATGCAGGAAATATGCTTAAACCTGCCCTGTCGCGGGGTAAATTTCAGTGTATAGGGGCTACAACCCTTGCAGAATACCGCAAATACTTTGAAAAAGACGGCGCTTTGGAGCGCAGATTCCAGATGATCCTTGTAGAAGAGCCTAGTTTGGCAGCAACTGAGGCAATTTTGCATGGCCTAAAGACGCATTACGAGAAATTTCATCATATTTTTTATAGTACAGAGGCTGTAAAAGCCGCCGCCGGACTTGCGCAACGCTATATTTCAGGACGCGCGATGCCGGATAAAGCAATCGATGTGCTGGACGAAGCAGGTGCAATGAAAAAACTATCACTTTCGCCTTTGCCTGCAGAAATCGACAAAATCGAAGAGCATATCAACGCACTGAATGCCGAAAAAAATATGATGATGTCCGCCTCTCAATTTGAGCGTGTGCAGGACCTAAAGGAACGGGCAAAAGAGTTGCGCCTTGCCCTTGATTCGGCACGTTCAGATTGGGAGCGCGAGGCCGGTACAAACTACAACCTTGTTGACGAAGATGATATCCGCAAAGTTGTATCGGAACTTGCCGGAATTCCGGTGGAGCGCATTGACACTACCTTGCGCGCCGATGTCAATGACAGGCTGCTAAAAATGGAAGATGAAATCCACTGCGGAATAGCCGGTCAAGACGAGGCGGTTGCCCGTATTTGTTCCTGCATACGCCGATCAAAAACCGGTATCTCTTCGCCAAAAAGACCTCAGGCTTCGTTTCTGTTTTTAGGTCCAAGCGGTGTCGGCAAAACACTTTTAGCGCGCCGTCTTGCAGAATACTTATTTGGTAAAGCAGATGCCCTTTTCCGCATTGATATGTCGGACTTTATGGAAAGGCATAATGCGGCGCGGCTTGTCGGTTCCCCGCCCGGATATGTAGGCTATGACGAAGGCGGGCTTTTAACAGAAAAAGTGCGCCGCAATCCCTACACCATTTTACTGTTTGACGAAATTGAAAAGGCACATCACGATGTGTTTAATTTGCTCTTGCCTATTTTAGAAGAAGGTGAGCTAAAAGATAATTTGGGTCATACCGTAAACTTCCGCAACACAATAATTATTATGACAAGCAATGCAGGGGCTAAAGATTTAAAGTCCGGCGGGCAGCTTGGTTTTAAAGAAGGCGGCACTGCCGGTATGTCATTTCCAGAAATTGATCAAACACTGCGTAAAGAAGCAAAACGTATTTTTAGTCCTGAATTTTTAAACCGCATTGATGATACGATTGTGTTTCATCCGCTGGAAAAAGATCATTTGGATCTGATACTGGATATGCAGCTTTCAGAGTTGCGTTTGCGTTTAAGATCAGAAATTCATTGCGGTGTAAAATTAACAGCGGAAGCGCGCAAATATGTTATCGAAAAAAGTTTTGATGTTCAGTACGGTGCGCGTACAATGCGCCGTCTTTTTCAAAAAGAGATAGAAGACGGTATTGCAACACTATTGATAGAGTCAAAAGGATCGCCGTTGCGTGAAGGCACTGTATTTTATGTACGAGTGTCGGATAACAAACTTGTCATTAGAACAAATAAGCCAAAAAACACAGCTACAGGGTCTATAGCAGCAACTTGCCCTTTGGAGAATACCGGAATCGAACCGGTGGCCTATTGATTGCGAACCAATCGCTCTACCAACTGAGCTAATTCCCCTAACATGATCAAGTCTAGCAATCAGCGCATATAAAATCAATATGCCGCATTACTATTGTTTTGGAAGATAACAATAACTTTCTTCAACAGCTCATCAAGAAACTCGGATGTAACTGTTTCAACATAGTTGAATTGCCGTGCGTTATAGTCAATCGTTACAAGCTGATCAAGCAATACAGCCCCTGTTGACTTCGTTTTTTCTAATAGAACATACAAGGGGTATTGCCGAGCAGTGTTGGAAATTGGCGCAAAGACTGCGATATTAGCATAGTCACTCACCAGATGATGGCTCAAACAAATATATGGCCTATACCCTTTTTGCTCATGCCCTTGTCTCGGATCGAGATTAATCTTAATAATGTCGCCTTGCACTGGAACATTGTTTACCATTTTTCTTCTCCAACAGGTTCTACAGGGTTTTCAAGTGCTGTTTTAAAGCTTTCCCCCGAATAATCCTTGAAAAGGTGCTCTATAGTCCCTATCTGAGGTGTTTCAATTTTGGAAACAGCCAATATATTTTCCCTGACTTCCAAAATCACTTCATCATCTGCACAAATTCCCAACCGACGAGTCATTTCAATCGGTATTCTTACTGCATGGCTGTTTCCCCACATGGAAACGGTCGCTTTTGTTTGTAACATACTATAAAACCTCACTGAATCAATTATATCCAAAATGTAGATACTTGCCAAATGGTTAGAAATATGGTTAGAAATATTACCATCGTCGCACCTCGACAAAATCTCGCCTCTTTCTTGCGTGCCACTAGTATTTAGGAGCCCTCAACACTATTTTTCTTGTTTTATTGCTTAAAAATTCCGATAAATAGTAGTGGAAGTATGTGGCAAAAAATACAGTCGCTAATTGCGTTGTTTTGTATCCTAATCTATGCCGGAGCTGCCGGTTTTGCAGGTTTAAAAATTTGGACAGGCATAAAGCAGCAGAAAGCACAGTCTGAAAAGGAATTCAGAGATCTAAAGGACTTTGCCGCTAGGGCAAGTGTTCTTGGATTTTTAAACAATCAATTTCAAGACGACATAAAAAATTATCTTATAATGTCAAAGACGCTGCAAGGCGTAATTGTTTACGGTCCAAACGGCAACAATTATTCTGAGGAAAAATTTCCGGGCACAATTTCATATAACGGTGCATATCCTCGTTTTAGCAAGCAGATTCGCCTTGCAAAAGAGCCTTATAGCGAAAGCCTTAACATAGACGGCTTGCCGAATACGGCAATAAGCGCGATTCCTTCAATAATCGATTATAACAATTTGTTATATATTTTACGCACCTCACTTTTAGCAATTTTAATCGCATCAATAATTTCTTTTTCTACATTGATATTTGATGTCGCAGTTATAAAAAGTAATCCCGCATTAAAACAACACGATGATGGCGAAGACGATGCGGATATTGATGGGGCGATTGGTGGTGATATTGATGAGGTGATCGATCGGAAATCTAACAAACCGGTACAGACTGATAAACCGTCCGCCTGCGATAAGTTACAGGATAATGATTTTGATAATGATTTCGATGTTAATATTGATGCTGATGCTGATATTGACGATTTTACTAAAGATGATTTTGATGCTGAATTTAAAAAGGATACTGCAATAGGCGATGATTTTTCTGCAGACCGGCAAGATACTGAACTTGATATTGATATAGAAAAGGAACTAGCTGATTTTGCTGCCGATGCTGCAAATGAAAAGTTTGACATTGACTATGATACCATTGGTAGCGATCCTGATACCATTGATAGAACTGATGACACTGATAGCGATCTTACTGATAATATTGATAGCGATACTGATGCCATTGATAGCACTGATAACATTGACAGAACCGATAGCACTGATAGCACTGATAACATTGATAACATCGATCAAATTGATGAGGATGAGATCGGTAATGATAAAATCAGCAACGAAGATAATTTTGAAATTAGCGTAAACGATATTACAGAACCAGAACCAGAACCTGAACCCGATTCTGATAAGGGCAAAGAACCTATAAAATCTAATTATGGTTTTGATAAAATATCGATATTTCAAAATGAAGATGAAGAAACGCCGTTTGATGCCTTAATAAGTGATCAACCATTAAATCTTAATTTTGATTGTGATAACGAAAATGATAATTACGGTATCGATACCGTTTATACCAATACCGATACCAAAAATAATACAGAACCGGATGTTGTAGATGTTGGCGGTACAGATATTGACGGTACAGATGTTGACGAAACAAAACAAACAGGTCTGCTCGCAGCAGCTTCCAAAATGTACGAAACTGACACTTTTGGAGAATCAGAAAAAGATAAAGCTATATTTGCTGTGCTAGAGGATGAATTAAAAAATGCAATTGACCAAGAAAAAGATCTTGTTGTTATGAATGCAGAGCATACAAATGCAAATATAGATTATTCACATATTGTGGAAATTGGGAATGAATTTTTTAACGATGATATAAAAATTTTTGAAAAAGAAGGCGGGGGATTATTTATAATCCTTCCTAATATAAATATAGATACAGGTTTTGATCTGGCAAAGGAGTTTCACCGTGTTGTCAGCGAAGATTTATTAAACATAGTCGCAAACGAACAAGATCGGTCGTTCTTAGTTGGTGTTGCAGGCAGAACAGGCAGAATCTTGGATGCAGTCCGTTTAATTAGCGAAAGCAGCCGCGCATTAGAAAAAGCCCGCGAAGACACAGCCCTACCCATAGTAGCATTTAAAATTGATGTACAAAAATACGAAGAATACGAATCAAAATCAAAATGAAACTTAAACTGAAACTTAAAACAACCTTAGCTTTTTTGCCTATTATAATAATATTTAACTCTTGTGTAACAACATTGAACGGAAAAGTTGACAACGCTGGTGCCTTAAGTTTTTTTGTTAAAACATCTGTAGAACCAAAGGCAGCAGCTCTCTTGCGCACTCTTGGCAGTGTTCCTAAAAATGCACCTTTGCTAGATGCAGATCTTATCAATAAATCATTACAAACTGCACTAATAAGTTATGCTGCATTAAACAACAAGGGACCTGATGAGCTTGAAGGTAATATTACGGTTAGCAACATTGACAGATTTCCTGATTTTATTACATTTAAGCAAAACGGCGAAGGCAGCTCCTACGGACTTTTGCGCATAACGTTATCGCAGCAGAATTCGGAGCAATTGCTGCGGTTAATTTCTGAGGATCTGCAGGATTATCTTTCTGCAATTATGGCTCCTATTGCAACCGGCGAAGTTTTAAAAAAAACTGAATATCTTGATCTTGTAGAAAATGTTTACGGCAAAGATTTTTCAAAAGAAATAAGTAATGCACATTTAAAAGCAGAAATTTTAGCACCCGCTAATATCAAAAATGTAGTAGGCGGGAGCAAAAACGGCAACAAAGCAAGTTTTGACATCCTTTTGTTAGATTTACTTGTTTTGGAAAAAGGACTTATTTACGAGCTTTCATGGTAAATTTGCTATGGGCAATTGCTGCGCATAACACACCCAGCATAACACACCGATAATTGACAAACTCTTTATTCTGCATAAAAATAGAATATGGCGTATAAGAAAATATGTATCATAGGCGGTTGCGGACATGTTGGGATTCCGCTGGGTTTAGCTCTTGCAAGCAAAAATTTTGATGTAACTCTTGTTGACTGCAATGAGGCTGCCGTTCAAAAAATAAACCAAGGTGTTTTGCCGTTTAAAGAAGCCGGAGCAGAGGAAATCTTAAAAGCTTGCGGGCAAGCCGGCACAAAAAATCTGTGTGCAACAAGCGATATAGAAACTGTCCGCACACAAGATGCCGTCATTTTTGTAACCGGCACTCCTGTTGACGAACATCACAATCCAAAAATTCATGATGTATTAAAAGTAATATATTCTTATCTGCATGTTATGCGCAAAGAACAATTGATAATTCTGCGGAGTACTATTTTTCCGGGCACAAGCGAAGTGATCGCCTTTGAGCTTAAAAAACATTTTGGCGATGTCAAGCTGGCATTTTGTCCTGAACGAATTCTGCAAGGTAAAGGTATCGAAGAAATTTTTACGCTGCCGCAAATTATTGCCGCCGTATCTGAAGATTCCTACCAAGCGGCTGCATCGATCTTTTCTAAAATTGCACCAAAAATTATCCGGCTGGAAACTAAAGAAGCAGAGCTTGTAAAACTTATCACAAACACATGGCGTTATTTGGAGTTCGCCGCCGCTAATGCATTTTATATGATGGTTGAAACCGAAGGTCTTGATTTCTACCGTGTGTACGATGCAATAACTGAAGACTATCCCCGTGCGTCACACTTTCCAAAAGCAGGACTAGCGGCAGGACCCTGTTTATTTAAAGACACAATGCAGCTTTCCGCATTTTATCAAAATAATTTTTTCTTGGGTCAGTCGGCAATGCTTGTAAACGAAGGCTTGCCTAACTTTTTAGTCAATCAATTAAAGAAAAAACTATGTTTTGAACAGCAAGGAAAACCTAAGCTTAATCTTGCAGGAAAATGCATTGCCATTTTAGGAATGACGTTTAAAGCAAATAACGATGACACAAGGGAAAGCTTGTCATTCAAAGTAAAAAAACTTTTAGAGTTTGAAATGGCAAATGTTGTAACACACGATCCTTATGTGCAGCCTGTACCTGACTTGGATGATGTTTTAAAAAAAGCAGACGGCATTATTTTGGGTACGCCGCATGATGAATATAAATCAATACAGCCTAAAGTGCCGTTTGTTGATTGTTGGAATTTTTGGACGATGTCTTAAAAAAAAAAAAAATAACTACATATTACACAGAAACACGTAGTGTTTTGCGAAACAAAAATACACTGCCGCTCTGCGGGGATTTTTATTCCAGTTGTATCTTGTACTGCAAGTATTTTTTTCCCGTTCTCAGAGATGCGCTTAATTGTTGCATCTCTAAGGCATCTTTTGACTTCGTCCTCATTAAATTTACTATTTGCAAGCAAATGATAAATTGCTTTGGTTTCGGCTCTCGTTTCACAACTTCCCCAAATAGACTCTAGCGGCTCGCGGCTCAATGTTTCCATATATTTGTACAAAACGGTTTTCCAATCTTTTCGAGTTAAAATCCAGTGACTCAAACTCTTTACTCATGACAAATTCTTTTTCATCGCTCATATTCCCCTCCCAGAGTTATGCTCTTTGATCTAATTATATCACACTTTCAAATTCTGTGGGTCAAGTTTAGTGTTACGCCCCAGAGGCTGCACGTAGCAGGTGCGTGCGTGTAGTGGGTATTAAACCCTACGGCACGAATAAAATTGTTGCATCAACATTTGATACAGAAAATGAGTGGTTTTTCTATGACGATGCATTTAGCGGTGTAAATTGTTTAGAACAGGGGATGGCTAACACATGGCTGCATGAAAATTTTGCTGCAGTTTACAAGGGTGATATTATCGGCTACTTTGAAGGTTCGTGGAGTCGGCCTGTTGATATTATTACCGGATTTAGGACTATTAATTTCACTCAAAAATATTCACGCGTATTTGTTTTGGCATTATTTAAATATTTCGAGTATTTATTTGAAAACAGAGGGTGTATGGCACTTAACTGGATTGTTACACATCAAAATGAACATGCAATGAAGCAGTATGAGCGTTTTGTAGAAAATTACTGTGGTCATAAAGTGGGTGTACGCGGTTCTAAATGGAAAAAGGAGAATATTAAAATGAATAAATTATTTTTAAGAATATTGTTTTTATTTACTTTGGTTATAATATTTATTTCATGTGAAAAGATTCAAATACAAGAGAAAGTTGAAATACCATTCAAACTTGAAAATAACCGAATGATACTTGATGCAACTGTAAATGGAAAAACAGGCAGATTTCTTTTTGATACAGGTGCAACTATTTCTGTTATTGATGTCAACACAAAAAATTTGCGCTATCATGGGTATGTAAAATGGTTTATTAATGACAAACCGAAAAAAATAAAAATTTATAAACTCAGTGAAATATATTTTGGTGATATAGAATTAAAAACGCACAACCAAATTGTCAAGTATGGACCAAATTCAGAAATTATTAAAAGCGAAGGTTATGATGGAATTATAGGAATGCGTACTTTTGAAGGT
Source organism: Termitinemataceae bacterium (assembly GCA_036245275.1). Classification (GTDB taxonomy): domain Bacteria; phylum Spirochaetota; class Spirochaetia; order Treponematales; family Breznakiellaceae; genus BTID01. Next base: position 18,839 of record BTID01000108.1, on the reverse strand, counting down.
TACTGGATGGAATTATCTTTCTCAAAAAACAAAATTATTTTACATAAAGAAAAACCTGACTACTTTACAAATTATTCAATTGCAAAAGTTGAAAATAAATATAATGATCCATTTTATATACCGGTCAATATAGATGATACGGATTATTATTTTATGCTTGATACAGGCGTTGGTTCAGCATTCCGTTTTCCTAAAGGAATTGTAAACACTGAAAAACAAAATGAAATTATTGATGTTTTATCAATACAGGAAGAAAAACAACATAATGTTTATAAAACAAAAACAATAAAAGTTCTTGGCGTAGAATTTAATGATTCATTTGTAGTAACTAATTCATATTTAGCAGCAAGGCGCCGTAGTATTTCTTCTAATGACCTTGGTTTGTTGGGTCTTACTTTCTTAAAACACTATGACCTCTTATTTGATCTGCGGCAAACTAGGCGTGGGAAAACAACTGGTTTATATTACAAGTCTAGTTCAGATGTAAACGATTATGGCTTTTTTAGACCTATGAAAGAAGTCCCAAAATTTGTTGTTTTGAATTTTGATTTTACCACCGAAGGTATTGTAATTCTTAGTGTAATAAAAGACAGCATAGCATACAATAAGTTTTCAATAAAACCCGGAACCATAATTACAAAAGTAAATGGCAAGCCGATAAAAGAATTTTCCTTACCGGAACTTCAAGACCCATCTTTTTATCTTACGATAGATAATTATACTATTCTTGAAAACGGTTTGGAAAAAACTATTCCCGCTCCTTTAGATTAAGGGGATTCCAGTATGAACTTTAAACATTTTTGTCTTACAGTTTTTCTTTGTGCCGTTTGTGTTGTTTCCATAAATATGATTTGGACATATCATCATTATCAAAATTTATTTCCTGCACTCGAAGCGGAATTATTAGACTTTCGAATAAAAATCCCCGCCGCAGAGCGCTAAACTGTCTGCCGCCTCAATTTACTTATAAAACTAACTATGATACAATTACCTAGCTATATATGGAATTTAAACTTTTAATTGTTGATGACGAAAAGGGCATCCGCGAGGGGCTTGCAGAATCTCTGGAAACTGACGGCTACATTGTAGAAACGGCCTCTGACGGTGATGCTGCTTGGAAACGGTTCCAAAAGGGTGATATAGACCTTGTAATTACAGATTTGCGTATGCCAGGTCTTTCCGGTGATGAACTTTTAAAACGCATTAAAACAGAAAGCCCCGGTGTTCCGGTTATTGTGCTTACAGGGCATGGCACCGTAAAAGATGCTGTGGAAGCAATGCGCAACGGTGCATGGGACTTTCTTACAAAACCTATCTACATTGAACGGCTTTCTATTTTGGTAGACCGCGCTCTTTCAAACCGCAAGCGCCGTCTTGAACATGATCTGCTTGAAGATGAGCTTGCAAAACAAAAAATAAATCAAACGATAATAGGATATAGCGATGCGCTGCGTAAAGTGTTTGATGTTGTTGAGCGTGCCGCACCTACACGGGCATCAATTTTGATAACAGGGGAAAGCGGCGTGGGTAAAGAAATGATTGCAGATGCAATACACAAACTATCTCCGCGTAAAGATAAACCCATTATTAAAGTTCACTGTGCCGCTCTTGCAGAAAGTATTTTGGAAAGTGAACTATTTGGACACGAAAAGGGAGCGTTTACAGGGGCATTGGCAAAGCGTCATGGAAAGTTTGAGCTTGCAAACGAAGGCACAATTTTCTTGGATGAAATAGGTGAGATCAATCAAAATATACAGGTAAAACTTTTACGTGTTTTGCAGGAACATCAGTTTGAACGTGTAGGCGGTGAAGGAACCATCAATGTTGATATTCGTCTTGTTACTGCGACAAACAAAGACCTGATGGCAGAAATCGAAAAAGGCAATTTCCGCGAAGACCTTTATTACCGGCTTAATGTTGTTACAATTTTGGTTCCGCCCTTGCGCGAACGAAAAGATGACATCCCGCTTTTGTTAAAATCATTTATAAAATTATTTTCTACCGAAAATGCAAAACCCATTGACGGTGTTGACGAAAGGGCAAGGACACGTCTTTTTAACTACAACTGGCCGGGCAATGTCCGCGAATTTAAAAACTGCATAGAAAGTGCAGTTGTTATGTGCAAAGGCCGCATAATAACAGAAGAAGACCTGCCGCCTACACTCCGCAACTCTGTTGATGACGGCTGGATACGCTTGCCCTGCGGAATAAGTTTAGATAAGGCCGAAGAAATAATCATTCGCGAAACACTTGCTATGTACAAGGGCAACAAAAGTAAAGCCGCCGTTGCGCTAAAAATAGGCCGCAAAACTTTGCACAGAAAATTAGCGGAATACGGCATATCCTCAGGCGACATAACAGATGAAGGCGAAACATAATCTAGCCCATAAGCGAAGCTACAGGCAGCGGTGATGATTTTTCACTTTTGCCTTCGATACGGGAAAATTCCTGCAATAATTCTTTGCCTTTTTTTGAAATACTTGTAGGTATCTGCACACATAGTTTTAAATATAAATCGCCATTGTGTCCTAAAAGCGGCACCCCTTCGTTGCGAACACGGAGCAATTTACCGTTAGGGCTGCCCGCCGGAACTTTTATCCTAATCGTTTTTCCGTCCAGCGTTTCCACTTGAATCTCATCGCCAAGTGCTGCCTGCGTAATAGAAATTGGTATTGCACAGAAAAGATCGGAACCCTGCCTTGTAAAAAATTTGTGTGGAATTACATTGATGTATACATACAGATCGCCGCAAGGACCGCCGTTATGTCCTGCATCTCCTTGTCCATGAACTACAAGCCGCCTGCCGTTTTCTACACCGGCAGGAATCGTAAGCATAATTTTTTGCTTCTTTTTTTGAAGGCCGTTGCCGCCGCAGTCTTTGCAGGGGTGTTCGATTGAATAGCCCTCTCCGCCGCAATGCGGGCATGTTTGCGAAAGCGAAAAAAACCCGGCACTCTGACGCACCTGCCCTTGACCGCCGCATGTAGGGCAGACCTTTTTGCCGGTACCCCCTGTCCCTTTGCAGCTTTGGCAGGCATCGTGTTTTGTGTATTGGACTTCGATTTTGGTGCCGAAAACTGCATCTTTAAACGGCATCTCTATGTCGTAACGGAGGTTTGAGCCGCCGCGCGCACCGCCGCCGCGGCGTCCTCCCGAGCTGCCGCCGAAAAGCGTGTCAAAAATTGATCCAAAATCGCCGCCGCCAAAAATATCTTCAAAGCCGCGGAAATTACTAAAATCGTGCCCGCCGCCCATTCCTTCGACGCCGGCAAAACCAAATTGATCGTACGAAGACTTTTTTTTGTCATCACTTAACACTTCATAAGCTTCGGTAGCCTCTTTAAACTTTTCTTCGGCTGCCTTGTTGCCCTGATTCTTGTCAGGATGATACTGGATAGCCAGCTTTCTGTAAGCCTTTTTTATATCATCTTTAGAGGCATTCTTTTCCACCCCTAAGACTTCATAATAATCGCGTTTAGACATACTTTCCTTTTTTTTACCGTCTATTTATCGTCATCTACTACTTTAAAGTCGGCATCTTCGGCACTTTTAGTATTATCGCCGCCGCTTGAACCCGCAGCACCGCCTGCTGGCTCCGGTCCGCCCTGGTTAAAGCTGCTTGGATCAAACCCTGCTCCGCCTGGTCCTGCACCGCCTGAGCCTTGTTTTTTGTAGATTTCCTCAGCAATTTTGTAGGATGCTTGCTTTAAAGTTTCTGTTTTTTGTTTTATTTCGTTGATATCGCCGCCTTCCATTGCCCTTTTAAGACCGGCAATGGCTTCTTCTGCGTTTGCTTTATCTGATGCACTGATCTTATCACCAAGATCCTTGATGTTTTTTTCTGTGCTATAGAGCATTGTATCAGCTTCGTTGCGTACCTCTGCTTTTTCTTTTTCGCGTTTATCTTCTTCTGCATGCATTTCGGCATCTTTTACCATTTTTTCTATGTCCGCATCGTTCAAGCCGGAGGAGCTTTCTATTCTGATTTTTTGCTCCTTGCCGGTGCCTAAATCTTTTGCGCTGACATGGACAATGCCGTTGGCATCAATATCAAAACTTACTTCGATCTGCGGAACACCGCGGGGAGCCGGAGGAATGCCTTCAAGGTTAAAGTTGCCAAGCGTGCGGTTTTGATTGGACATTTCGCGCTCTCCCTGTAAAACATGGATTGTAACGGCTGTCTGCCCGTCTGCCGCCGTAGAAAATGTCTGACTTTTTTTGGTAGGAATTGTCGTGTTGCGTGTAATAAGCTTTGTCATAACGCCGCCGAGTGTTTCTATACCAAGTGAAAGCGGTGTAACATCAAGCAAAAGCACATCTTTTACATCGCCGCCAAGAATGCCGCCCTGTATGGCACCGCCTATAGCAACAGCTTCATCTGGATTTACACCTTTGTTCGGCTCTTTTTTGAACAGCTCTTTTACGATAGCCTGAACTGCCGGAATACGTGTAGAACCGCCTACAAGAATAACTTCGTCAATTTGATCCGCATTAAGACCGGCATCTGAGAGCGCCTTAATACATGGAGTTTTGCTGCGCTCCAATAAATCGCTAACCATTTGCTCAAATTTTGAACGGGTCAAGCTCTTTTGCAGGTGCTTGGGTCCGTTCTGATCCATCGTGATAAACGGCAGGTTGACATCTGTGGTCTGTGTTGCAGAAAGCTCAATTTTTGCTTTTTCTGCCGCCTCGCGAAGACGCTGCAATGCCATACGATCCTGCGCCAAGTCAATGCCCGTGTCCTTTTTAAACTCATCAATAAGCCATTGCTGAATGCGGCGGTCAAAATCATCGCCGCCAAGGTGAGTGTCGCCGTTTGTCGATTTTACCTCGAAAACGCCGTCTCCCAATTCAAGAATAGAAACATCGAATGTGCCGCCGCCCAAGTCGTAAACAGCTATAGTTTTTTCGGATTTTTGTTCTTTGTTGAAACCAAATGCAAGGGCTGCCGCAGTAGGCTCGTTAATGATCCGTTTTACATCCAAACCGGCAATCTTTCCGGCATCTTTTGTCGCCTGACGCTGTGCATCGTTAAAATATGCAGGCACCGTGATTACAGCTTCCGTTACCTTTTCGCCAAGGTAGTCTTCCGCAGTCTGCTTCATTTTTTGCAGCACAAAGGCACTAATTTCCTGCGGCGAATACTTTTTACCATCCACGTCCACGCGGACATCATCACCTTGCTCAACAATTCTATAAGGCACCAAGCTAAGTTCGCTGCCTACCTCAGAATAGCGGCGTCCCATAAAACGCTTAATCGAAAAAATCGTGTTTTCAGGGTTTGTAATCATCTGATTTTTCGCAGGAGCGCCTACAACACGCTCGCCTTTGCTAGTGAATCCTACAATTGACGGGGTTGTCCGCCCGCCTTCCGCATTCTGAATAACTACTGTTTCTCCGCCTTCCATTACCGAAACGCACGAATTCGTGGTTCCCAAGTCAATTCCAATAATTTTTCCCATTTTACTTTCTCCTGTACTTTTTATAATATTGATATTCGTCCGCAACGCAGACGCTTATGCCAAAATATTGTCCGTTAGCTTTATATTCTTACTCCGGCATTAACACCTTAACCTTAGCTGCCCGCACAACGCGGTCTTTTAAAGTATAACCTTTTGCAAATTCTTCTTGAACAGCAGCTTCGCTTACATCGGCAGATTTTTCCATCATCAAAGCCTCGTGTTTGGCAGGATCGAATGGTGTACCTGCCGAATCAAAGCGTTTTAATGACCATTTTGTTTCCAAATTTGATAAAAGCCTGTTTTGAATCATATTGATCCCTTCGCAAAGAGCGATAAAATCCGATTCTGTCTTTGCCGATGTTTCTGCTGACTTAATAGCACGCTCAAAGTCGTCCAGTACGGCAATAAGATCTAAAAGCAAGCTCTGATTAGCAAAATCAATAGCATCTTGCTTGTCTTTTATCGTCCGTTTGCGGAAATTTTCAAAATCTGCCGCCTTGCGCAGATACAGATCATTTAATTCGGCAACTTTTGCTTCCAGTGCGGCAATTTTTTGCTGCGGATCGCCTTCTGCGGCGGGGGCATCATTTGCTGCAGCAACTGAATCTGATTCATTGTAAATTACATCCTCAGTATCTGCCGCCCCCTGTTGTTCATCATTTGTTTTTTGGCTTGGATCGCCTGCGTCTGTTTTTGAGGTATCGACACCCTCTGTTAGGTCTTCATTTTGCATAATCTTTCCTCTTTTTTTTTAAATATTTTTTATATACTTAAAAAATACAAATTTTTGACAAAAACGTCAACAGAAAAATGCAAAAAATTATTAACTATATTACACATTATGTTTCTTTAACTCTTCGATTCTTTAATTGCGGCACTCTTTCTGCCGTTTAAGTGCCAGATACGCAGACTTGAGAATATCACCAAACCAAGGACAGTCGCAAGGTACGGAATAATTTTTACAAATTCGTCGGGGATACGCATTGCCGCAAGGATATTGGAAAGGGCATCAAAAAAACCAAAGACCAAAGAAGCAAGCATGGTGGGAACAGGCGAAAGCTGCCCCATAGCAGCGGCGGCAAGGGCAATAAAACCGCGTCCTGATACCATGCCGCGTGTAAATCCGCTCATATAACCCATAGAAAGGAAAGCCCCGCCTGCTGAGGCAAGGATTCCACTTATCATAAGGGCTGTAAATTTGATTTTTTTGACCGGTATCCCCACAGAGGCGGCGGCTTCGGCATTTTCGCCCACAGCCCGTATATGCAGCCCCAATCGGGTTTTAAATAGGAATACCCACACGGCAAATACCATCAAAAATGCCAAATATGTCAGCGTGTTTTGACCGGAAATAATATTACCAAGCACGGGAATATTTTCTACCAGCGGGATATTGATTTTAGGAAAGCTAGCCGAAACCAACGAGGAAGATGTTCCTTTGTCCCCGATTATAGCAAACATCAAAAAAATCGTTCCGCCTGAGGCCAACATATTAAGCGCGATGCCGGCAAGGATAATATCGGTTTTTAGATATAGACTAAAATAGCCAAGAAGTGCCGCTATTAAGAGACCGCCGGATATGGCTGCCAGAAACCCCCAAAATAGGCTGCCGCCGGTTAAACCCGACCCTAAGGCACCAAAGAGGGCAGCAAAAAGCATGATCCCTTCCAGTGCTATGTTTGATGCCCCAGCCCTCTCAGATACTACCGAAGCAAGGGCGGCGAACAGAATAGGTGTTGTTACCCGGAAAACCGAATAGGCAAAGTCAACAGCAAAAATATAATGAAGTATATTATTCATGTTGTTTTATGTCCTTTACCAACATTTTCTGCCTTTGACTGCTCATAAAAGATTGGGCTGCAGCCAGCATAATGATAATCCCCTGTATTATGGCAATCATCTCGCTGGTTACATCTGCGGCAGTAGACATTCTATCAGCTCCAATTCTGATATAGGCTAACAGAAACGCCGCCGCCGGAACAAACAAAGGTTTATTCTTTGCCAGTATTGCAACGATAACTCCGTCAAAACCGTATCCAGGCATATTTTGCCACTGGAAACGGTCGTACATCCCCAGTACTTCCACAGATCCGCCTATGCCGGCAATGGCACCGCCAATCAACTGTGAGTAAATAAAAACCGCCCCTGTGTTGATGCCTGAATACCTTGCAAAGGGCGGGCTTCTTCCTGTCTGAATAAGCGCATAGCCCCATGTGGTGCGGCGCATAAAAATTACAGTTAACACTACTGATGCAAGCATGATAAAAAGCCCCGCATGAATACGAGTGCCGCTTATGATTCTTGGCAATTTGGATGAAAGCGGAAGCAGATATGTAGATATATAACCGGCATCTGTATCCTTAAAACCAGTATTGATAAAATAGCGGGTAAAGTAAAAGAACACATAGTTAAGCATTAAAGAAGAAACCAGCTCCGAAGCACCCCAAAAGGCCTTGAGCACTGCCGGAACTGCGCATATAACGGCACCCGTAACGGCACCAAGCACAATCGCCGCAAAAGGATGCATAACAGGCGGCAGCGGAAGTGCCAAAGCAGCCATAGCGGCAACTGCACCTGAGGCATAAAAGGCACCCTCCGTACCAAGGTTAAACTGATTGGCACTGAACATTACTGAAATGGCAAGGCCTGCAAAGGTTAGAGTAATGGTCAATTCAATCACGTTGCCGAAACGCCGCAAGGATTTAAGAGGACCTAGAAAAAAATTTTGCAGGGCAGCAAAAGGTTCCTTGCTTACAAGAAGAATTATTATAAACGAAAGCAGTACAGCAATGATAATAGCTACGGAAAAACGTATAACTTCAAAACGTGTATCAATAGGCAGCTTTTTTTTAAGCAAATTTTTCAAAGTGCGCACCTTTGCAATTCTTCTTCGGACTGCCTTTTGATCCCTAACATATAAAGCCCCAAATCCTCTTCGGCTGCATCTGCCGCACAGGAAAAAAACGCCGCCGCCCTGCCTTCGTACATAACCAGCAGCCTGTCGCTAAGTTCCAACACTTCTGCAAAGTCCGCCGAAACAAGCAACACCGCAGCACCATTATCTCTAAGATGGAGAAGTTTTTTATGGATAAAACTTGCCGCCCCTATATCAATACCCCTAGTAGGCTGATCTGCAACAATGCATACCTTCTTGCTGCTGAATTCTCTTGCAACCACCACTTTTTGAATATTCCCGCCGGAAAGCATCTTTACCGGAACCCGTGCCGACGAAACCTTAATCTGAAACTCCCTAACAAGGTCTTTCGACAGGGCTGCAATTTTTTTTAAATCAAGAAAGGGGCCTTTGGAAAGCTCGCCGCCGTCGTATGCGGCGGAAATAAGGTTTTCTTCAACAGTGGATTCAAGGGCAGCTCCCATAGCCATTCTGTCCTGCGGTATATGCGACATGCCAGACCTTCGTATCTGCTTTATAGACATTGTACGAATGTCCCTGCCCATAAGAATTACATTTCCTGTATCAGGTTTGCGCAGACCCGTAATAGACTCAACAAGTTCCCGCTGCCCATTGCCTTCTACACCCACAATGCCTAGAATCTCTCCTTTGCGTAGTGTAAAACTGATGCCCGCAAGAATATGCCGTTTTGCCTCGTTCACAACACCAAGATTTTTAACTTCGAGTACAGCATCAGTGGGTTTTGCCGGAATTTTGGTGATTCTCCAGTCTGTATCCTTACCCACCATCAAGTTGGAAATATCCTCTGTGCTTACAGAGTGATTTTCATAGACACCAATGGTTTTTGCATTGCGCATAACGGTAATTCTGTCGCAAATTTCCTTTACTTCCTTTAGTTTGTGGGAAATAAAAATAATGGTGTGTCCAAGATTTTTAAGCAGCTTTAGTTGCAAAAAAAGCTCGGTAGTTTCCTGAGGGGTTAGAACAGCAGTAGGCTCGTCAAGAATCAGAAGTTTCGCCTTCCTAAACAGGGTTTTAAGGATTTCAACTTTTTGTCGTGTGCCGGTGGGAAGGTCTTTTATGCGGCTGCGGGGGTCTATATCAAAATTATACTTTTTTATCACATCCGCAGCGGCGGAAATCATTTTTTTGGTATCTATAAGACCGCATAGACCGCAAAGGCCGCCTAAACCGCTTTTTACCGGTTCCATACCCAGCGCTATATTTTCTGCAGCAGTCATGGACTCCACCAACATAAAATGCTGATGAACCATTCCTAAACCCTTTTCTATGGCATCAGATGGGGACTTTATTCTTGTTTCCCGTCCGTTAAAAAAGATATGACCCCCAGATGCCTGTTCAATACCAAAAAGGATCTTCATTAGGGTGGTTTTTCCTGCGCCGTTTTCACCGACCAATGCGTGGATCTCGGCATTGCAAACAGAGAAATCCACTCCATTGTTGGCTACAACACCGTTGGGATATATTTTTTCTATGCCCTGCATTCGCAGCAGCTCTGCCATTATAAATGCTTTTTAGGGGCGTACCGCGTCTACAAATGACGTAAAAGTGCCATGATCCATACCAAAAGCGGTAAGAACCTTTATTTTTTTCTCTTTGATTCCGTTGGTTTTGTCTGTAATAATCCCGCGTACATCCTGTGGAACCACCTTTTGATAAATAGGATTATCTGCAAGACCCACACAGTCATCATTTATGCCCAATTCCTCTCTGCCACCCCATGGGAGCGTTCCTTTAACAGCCTGCTCCACAGCAAGATAGATAGATTGGTCAACCCGTTTGAGCATAGAAGACATGATAAGAGATGCCATATCAGGATCGCTTGCCTCGTACAACATAGCCTGATCCGAATCCACACCGATTACCAGACGGTTTCGTTCTTTGGATGCCTGAAGGACACCCTCTCCGGCATTGGCAGCCACAGAGAATATCACATCTGCACCCATTTGGTACTGCGCAAAGGTAAGCTCCTTGGCTTTGGCACTGTCGCTCCAGCTATCAACAAATGAAGGGATAACTTTTACTGCGGCGTTAATATCCTTTGCTCCCTGTATATAGCCCACCAGAAAGTCCCTAATAATCATATCATCCATGCCGCCAATAAAACCAATAATACCGCTTTTGCTCATGCAAGCGGCAAGGGTGCCGGCAAGGTAGGAGCCTTCGTTCTGTTTGTACTCCATAGAATAAGTGTTTTTAAAGACCCCTGCGGCATCGGAGTCGTAGTCAACGGAAGTATCGTATACAATGATCTTCTGATCGGGATAATCAGGGGCAACCTTAGCTACAATCTCTGTCATCTGCCAACTGCCTGTTATCACGATGTCGTAATTTTCATCGCATAGGTCCCTAAGAGCCGGCTCCCATTTTGTCTCGTCATAACCTGCTTCCACTACCCTTATCCGGCAACCTAATTTGTCCTTTATCATCATCATGCCATTGTTGGATGAGTCGTAGAAAGATTTATCCCCCAAGTTTCCGTTTATTAAAAGCGCAACTTTAAAAGATCCGGCATCCTCTACGCCTCCTGTAGCCTTCTTTCCGCCCTTACAAGATGCAAACGACAGTGAAAAACATATCATAAACACCGCTGCCATTGCACACATTGCAGAGCTTTGCCTCATCTTTCTTTTCATCCTTACCATAATGATTTACCTATATCTCCGTTCTAAGCGGAATCGGGGTTTGATCGATTTCGTCAATTTTGTTGTCCCACAAATAGTGTTTTGTTTCTTTTGCAATTACATTGCTTAATAGCAGAACCGCTATCAAGTTAGGAACAGTCATCAATGCATTAAGTGCATCGGCTATGTCCCAAACGATACCTAACGATGCTACAGTTCCCAAGAATACAAATGCAATGTAAATAACGCGGTATGGAATATTGCTGCGTACACCCAACAAGTATTCTGCACTGCGCTCGCCGTAGTACGACCAGCCTAAAATTGTCGATATTGCAAATGTAAATAATCCGAATGTCAACAAGATTGATCCGAATACCGGCAGTTGGCTAAAGCATGCGTGAACTAATAGACTGCCGTTGTGTGATGTTAAAATGCTGGCATCAATATTAGGGTTGCCGATTATGCTTGAAACTACTACCAAACCGGTCAATAGGCAGATAATAACTGTATCCCAGAATGTTCCGGTAGAAGAAACCAGTGCTTGGCGCACAGGGTTCCTTGTTTGTGCTGCCGCCGCTACGATAGGGGCGCTGCCCATGCCCGATTCGTTGGAAAACAGACCGCGCGCAACGCCGTAACGCATTGCACTCATTAATGTTGACGCGATAAATCCGCCGCCAATTGAACGTCCGTTAAATGCCGATCTGCAGATTTCTTGTATTGCAGGAACAATATAGTTGCGGTTGATAATCAAAACAACAACGCAGCCAATGATATAAATAACAGCCATGAAAGGCACCAGTCCTTCGCATACTTTTGTTATACGTTTAAGACCGCCTATTAGTACAAGACCTACTAATATCACAAAAACAATTCCTGATACCCAGCCGGGTATGCCGAAGTTTTCTTTTACGAGAGCGGCTACTGCATTTGACTGTACGCCTGCACCTATTCCGAATGCTGCCAATGCTGCAAAGAGTGCAAAGAGTATACCCAGCCACTTCATTTTTAGACCGCGTTCAAGGGCGAACATCGCACCGCCTAGCATCATGCCGTTTTCGTCTTTTACGCGGTATTTTACGGCGATTAAAGATTCCGCATATTTTGTGGCTATTCCAAAGACGCCTGTTAACCACATCCATAGCACAGCTCCCGGACCGCCGATTGCTATTGCCGTACCTACACCTACTATGTTTCCGGTTCCTATTGTGGATGCCAGCGCCGTAGCCAATGCACCGAATTGCGATACATCGCCCCTGCCGTCTTTGTCTTTTGTAACAGAAAGCTTTATACCAAGCCCCAATTTACGCTGAACACAACATGTCCGCACAGTTATAAACAAGTGCGTTCCAACCAGCAAGATTAACAACCATGGCCCCCAAAGGTAGCCGTCTATTACCGAAACAATTTGACCAAATTTTTCCATTACAATACCTCTGGGTTCATTATAGCAATACAACATAGGGATTGCCAAGAAGCCCCAGCTCCCTGTTGACACGCACCCTTTTTTTTATGTGCGTTATAGTTTAAAATTAATGTATGGGCGATAAACGCTTAACCGTGCTGGATTTAATAGATCTTGACCTAACAGAACTAAATTCACTAAACTTGCGTTGCATAAACGGCAGACGCGGACTCTCGCGCGAAATAGGGACGCCGGAGGTAAATAGACCCGGTCTTGCACTTTGCGGCTATTTTGATGTTTTTGCCAACAACCGAATTCAGATATTCGGGCGCGGCGAGGTATCATACTTGGAAAAACTTGCAGTCGACAATAAATGCAAATCAATAAAAAAATTCTTTAGCCATGAAATTCCCTGTTGTGTTTTGACATGTGCCTTAAAAGCGCCGGAATTCTTTTTGCAAGAAGCAGAAAAAGTCAACTGCGCAATTTTAGTTACAGATCTTAATACAACAGAATTTGTTGTACGCATCCTGCGATCTCTTACCACAATTTTTGCACCGCAAAAAAGCATGCATGGTGTGCTTATGGAAGTATACGGCTTAGGCGTACTTTTAACCGGCGATTCCGGCGTAGGAAAAAGCGAAACCGCATTGGAGTTAATAAAATCAGGACACCGGCTTGTTGCAGATGATGCCGTAAAGATCACATGCGTCAACGGCAACTCGCTTATCGGCACCGGCACAAATAAAATTATCGGACATCACATGGAAATACGCGGCATAGGAGTTGTCAACATAACTCATCTGTTTGGAGTAAGCGCGATACGCGACCGTACACAAGTGCAGCTTGTTGTCGAACTTGAAGAATGGAACCCAAGTAAAAATTATGACAGGCTGGGTGAAAACGAAGAATATTTAGATATACTGGGTGTAAACGTTACCAAAATAACACTTCCTGTAAAACCTGGTAGAAATCTATGTATAATCGTTGAAACAGCCGTTATGAATGAGCGTTTAAAAAAGATGGGTTACAACGCATCTAAAGAATTCCAACGCAATATTTTAAAATGGATAGAAAGCGAAAATGCAAGTGCTGTATATTTCGGCAAGGATGATGTTATTTAAACTATTTTTTTGTAGGAGCAATATATGATAGAAAAAACAGTAACTATAATTAACAGAGCAGGTATTCATGCAAGACCGGCATCTTTAATTGTTGAATCAACAATTGGATTTAAAAGCTCAATTCATTTTGAACAAGGTGCAAATAAAATTAATGCAAAATCAATTTTAGGCATTATAACTCTGGGTGCACCTTACAAAAGCCAGATCAAAATAACAGCCGAAGGTCCTGACGAGCAGGAAGTAATTGATCGTCTAACGCAGTTGTTTGAATCTAAATTTGAAGAAGACTAAATCGAACTGCGCGATTTTAACTACCCAATTGAAACTGTTAATTTGCACTTTAAAAAAACCGATATTTTATAAGGTGCTATGAAAATATTTATTGATGAAAAAGAAGCGGACATTGTTCCGCAAAACGAAAAGACGCTAGGAGATGTGCTTTCTGCAATAGAAACGTGGCTTGGCAGTGCCGGTTTGTGTGTCAGTAGTATTGATGTTGATGGCGATGCGTCATGCACCTCCAACATGAATGTCCTTTTTGGAAAATCAATTGATTCTGTATCGCAACTTAAAATAAGCACATCGCTTGTTGCAGAACTACATTTGGATGCTTTGATTGAAGCCTTACAATGTTTAATAGCGTTTAACAATTCAGATTTTTCTGATATAGGTGTAAACGAAAAAGCGAAGATAAAAGAAAACTGGATTTTGAGTGCCGGTTCACGATTTCTTTTAAAAAACGATAAACATATATTTAGTGCATTGAATACAGCTTTTAACGGCGGCGGCGAGGAGAATTTAAGACAGACAATTATGAGTCGTTGTACAGAAATTGAACGCATGATTAAAACTCCAAGCTCTGAATTTGCTGCACTGGAAAATAAAATACAAGAAGCAGTACACGGCTTAGAAGACCTGCCGCTTGATATGCAGACAGGAAAAGACAAGCAAGCATCAGAGGCAATAGAGCTGTTTTCTAAAACTTCCGATAAAATGTTTTATCTAATTAATTTACTTTTGATTGATATCGATATTGATAAAACAGTAGAAACAAAACTTGATGAATTTAATTCTGCGTTAAAAGAATTTCTTTCTGCGTATGAAAACAAAGATTTAGTTTTGACAGGTGATTTGGCAGAATACGAAATTGCACCGCGTCTTATTGACATATACAATAATGTAAAAGAAATTTTACAACAAAGGGTTCGGTAATTCTTATGTGGATTAATTTATCTAATACAATATCTTTACTAAATTTAATACCGTTGCAAAGTTTGAATCAATTCAAAATGGAATCAAAACCTGCCAACACTGCAATTTTTGTTTTTTTACTTGCCGGAATAATTGCAGTTATTGTAATTTTAAATGTTTCTAAAAAGTTTAAAGACAGCGCTATTTTTAACGGCGGTGCCGTTGATATTAAACTAAATAAAACTACAGTAAGTCATGCTTTTTACGAGGCTGCAAAAAAATACGGTCTTAAAAAAACTGAATTCGCTACACTTGAGCGGATTTTAAAATCCGGCGAGATGGATCCTGTAAAAGCTTTAAATAACGAAAACGATCTTGATTATCAATTTAAACGTGAACTGCAAAAAATAGAGCGGAATTCAAAAGAAGACAATACTGAAAACGAAAAAGCTGCAATTTTTTCGCTAAGGAATACACTAGATTATTTTTCTTCAGCATCGCGTACATCAAACAGTAAAGCTATCAGGATATTTAGGCGCAAAAATATAAATATAGAAGGCACGTATGTGCTGGTGCAATCAGAAACTCAAACTGTAGGACGAAAAACAACAAAAAAACTTGTTATAAAGGGTGATAAGGTGCCTTGTACGATTGTGAATATATCGCTTGGCGGTTGTGCGTTTAAAGCATCTAAAAGCGAAAAGGCGGGTACCATGATAAGATTTAATTTTTCGGTTCACCGCGAATCTGTAGCGGTACTAGGACAAGTGTTGCGTATTAATGTTGAGCGCGGAAATGCGATCATACACGTAAAGTTTTTAAAAATGTCAAAAAAGACAGAAAATATAATCAATAGTTTGATATTCGATTACTAGGGTGTAAGCGGTAAATTATGACAATATCGGAAGTAAAAAATATTATTCGCAAAGATGTTCCAATCTATTACAGACGTGTTTATACCGGAATTGCTGTGTTGGAATTTGCAGGCAAAAAACAAGATGTCGCTGTTGATTGGACAATCGAAACCTCACCATTTGGTACAAAGGAAACTTCGGTAACGGTGTCCGGCAAAGTTGACTATCCGCTTATTCCATTGATCAAAGATCTAAAAGTATGTATTGACAATCTTGACAACATAGGCAAACTGCCTCCGCTATAACCGGAAAATATTTTGCATGCAAATTCTTTTTTGTAAATCGGCAGAAGAAACAGAAGCAGCCGGCAGCCGGCTTGCGGCACTTTTAAAGAGCGGCGATATAGTTTGTCTTAACGGATGCTTAGGTGCCGGAAAGACCTGCATTACACGTGGAATTGCACGCGGTTTAGGCGTTTCCGATCTTGTAACAAGTCCTACATATACAATCATAAATGAATATGAAACTGCAGCATTTAACGGCGGCTCCCCTATTCCTTTTTATCATATTGATGCCTACAGACTTTCAGGCGCGGCTGCCTTTGAAGAAATAGGCGGCATAGACTTTTTAAGCGGCATCGGAATCTGCGTTATCGAATGGGCACAGCGCATAGAAGATATACTTACTGCCTACCCAATTGCCGACAACATAACAAACATTACAATCACTATAGAATCAAACGATATCCGAAAAATTACAGTTATGTGAAATTTGTCCTAAACTTTGTTGACAATTTAAAGAAAGAAGTTTAAAGAATTATGAGAATAGGTGTTTGCATCATCATGTTTTTGATTCATTTGTTTTGGAGGAAATTATGGTTCTTTATTCTTTTCATTTTCTTTGATTTTGTTTTCAGTCCATTCCAAACAAGTTTTTGCAATTTCTACTGCCTTATTATATTCTTCCTTTGTGATATCATCGTATTCTCCGGGATACCTTGTTTGAACAGCATATTTTGTTAATTTTATTGATTCTGTGATATTTCCAGGAATTTCTGTTATTTTTTCAAGTTCTTTTAACAGTATACCAATATTGTGTGTAAAATCTGGTTCGATGCCATAATATATTAACAAGCCTTTTAATGCCTTTTCAGCGGACTGTTGAATTTGGAAACACAAATCTTCATAATAAATATTAGGTATTATGGAAACTGTTGCCAAATTATAACTGCTTTTTGCCCTGCCAATCCATTCTTCATAACGTTCCATAAATTATTTTCCCCTCCTTCTTTATTGTCTTATAAATATATCCAATCTCATTGCTCAATTCTATATATCTGTTGTAATCAATTGTAAGTAAATCTACAGGGATTTCGATTTTGTTTTCATAAAAAGCCATATAAATAGAATCAATAATGTCAGACCCATTTTTTAGGTTCTTTTTTATTATGAGTAAATCAATATCACTTTTTTGCGTATTATCCCCTCGCGCATACGAACCAAAAAGTATAATCTGATCCGGTGATGCAAGAGATACAACAATGGGAAGAATTTTATCAATATACGGTATATTATCACCCATATTCGCATATTAATTCATTTTTTTAATTATGTCAAGTCCTGTTTTTATGCCTGTTTTTATGCCCTGTTTTTATGAATTTTAGTTAAAAATTACAAAAAAATATTTCGCATAACACACGCTAGATGTTGCGCACGCAGTAGTGGGCTTGACCTAGACCGCGACACAGAGTGTAGACTTGTTATATATTTTTTTAGGAGTAAGTATGAAAAAGTTTTTTGTCTTTGCATTAACATTCTTTTGCATGGGGGGATTTATGGAACTGGGTGCACAGTCGGGCGGCAGGAATAAAATTCTTGTCGCGTATTTTTCGGAAAGCGGAAACACCCGTGTCGTCGCACAACTTATTCAGAGTGCGGTAGGCGCGGACATTTTTGAAATTAAAACCGTCCAAACATATCCCAAAGAATATAATCCGCTTATTACCTTGGCACAGCGTGAACAAAAGGAAAACGCCCGCCCCGCGCTTGCGGCAAGCGTCAGCAATATGGACTCCTACGATATTATTTTTGTAGGGTATCCGAATTGGTGGGGAACTATGCCGATGGCCCTATTCACTTTTTTGGAACAGTATAATTTCGCGGGAAAAAAAGTCGTTCCGTTTTGCACCCATAATGGAAGCCGTCTGGGAAGCAGCGAGGCCGACCTAAAAAGACTGATCCCAAAGGCTACCGTTCTGGAAGCACTTGCGATCCGGGGCGGACGCAGCGGCAGTTTTGAACTCGGCAGCCCTAAAGAGCGAGACACCGTCCAAAAAGAAGTCAGTGCTTGGCTTCGCCGACTTGGAATGGTAAATTAGTGGGAACGAAACTCATTGCAAGGATCATCATAGATATTGCAATGACGCTCCTTATCTTATGCGCTTACGCTTACCGCATAACCGGAGACGCCGCTCACGAATGGATAGGCATTTGTGTATTTGTGTTATTTGTCGCGCATAATGTCATCAACCGCACATGGTATAAAACTATTTTTAAAGGCAAATATACGCCGCGCCGTGCTTTAATGACATCCTGCAATGCCGCGCTTGTATTCACTTTTTCCGTCGTTTTAATAACAGGCTTGCTACAGTCCCGCGCCGTGTTAGCGTTTCTGCATTTGCCCGGCGGAATATTGTTACGTCAGATACACACGACCGCGGCCTATTGGGGCTTGCCGTTAATCGGCGTTCACCTTGGGCTTAATTGGGGAATGGTTGTAAATGGGACGCGCAAAATGTTAGGGGCATCAGGCGAAAATCGTGTCCGCACAAAAGCGGCAAAGGTAACGGCGTTCGTGTTTGCCGCTTTTGGTGTATGGGCGTCTTTCGATAGAGATATGTTCGCAAAATTATTTTTAGGGTTTTCCTTTGACTATTGGGATGAGAGCCGCCCTGCGATTTTGTTTTTTGCCGCTATGCTTTCGATTATGGCGGTTTACGTTTTTGTAACGTATTACATGTTAAAAGTAGCACAGCGGCAAAAGCCGAAGGAGCAAAAACAAAATTCGCATTAGCAATTTTTTGCCGCACCCACCTTTAAATTTTCGTACAGCTTAGTGTCGTACAGCTTAGTGGACATAAACTCTGTGCCGAATTAGAATATAATAAGAATATGTTGATGCGTGTATTATTTTATTTAACTTTTTTGATTGGTGTTTTTGTGTTTGCCGCGTGCAGTTCTACAGG
>BTID01000107.1:0-1584 GCA_036245275.1 Termitinemataceae bacterium | reverse complement strand
GCCTTGTTTTGAGCAATCCTGCGCCGGGTGTTTTTATCATAAGAGCAAAAGATAAATTATCCATTATGAATGTCTTAAAAAAATCCGGCATTGACATCATTGCAGAGCCACTTGATACAACGCAGGATAGAACAGCCTCCCTTGCCCGCAATCCATTTTCTCCGCTTCGTGCCGCACAAATTCAAAAGTTTGATCAGGATAAGAAGACTTCTCTATCTATATCTCCCATAGATCGTCATGCGGATGAGTATAAAGAGCAGTTTAGAACAATCTTGCAAGATATGAAACTTAACACTGATGAGCACGATATATTAAATGATAGAATTGAGCGCGGACTTATCATCTGCGAAACACAATTAGAAAATGCCTCGCTGCACCGCGATAAACTCAAGGCAAGTTCAATGGATTATACCGGAAAAATAGCGATAGCAAAGCAGGCATTGGCGAGCAATGAAATATTAGAAATAACTTTTCAAAACGACGCAGGTGTAACCATAACCAGTATCGGCTATCCTGCCGGATTGGAAAAATATGATAAGGATACAACATTAGTACTGCGTCCTTTAGAATCAGACGATGCAATACGTGTTTCCATCGGAAAAATTCAAGGGATCCGGCGGATAAAACATTCAATTTTCAGATAGAATGAGGCAGTTGCAAAATCGGTTATTTTGCAACCGGCTCGAATAAGAAGGAAAAATTATGCCATTATTACCATTTTCACGAGAAAGTGAAATTAACCAAGCAAAGCTTGCCGTACTCATAGATGCGGACAACGCGCAATCGGTAAGTGTCGAAGGTCTTTTAGACGAAATAGCCAAATACGGAATTGCAAGCGTTAAACGCATTTACGGCGACTGGACAAGTACCCGTTTGCGTCTCTGGAAAGAAAAATTATTAGAGCACGCCATACAGCCCATGCAGCAGTTTTCGTACACAACCGGAAAAAACGCCACAGACAGCGCCATGATCATTGATGCGATGGATTTATTATATAGCGAAAAGCTTGACGGTTTTTGTATTGTCTCAAGCGATTCCGATTTTACCCGTCTTGCGGCGCGTATACGCGAAAGCGGTCTTAAAGTGTACGGTTTTGGTGAACAAAAAACGCCGCGGGCTTTTGTTGCAGTATGTGATAAATTTGTCTACACCGAAATTTTGCGTAATATTCAAGAAGAAACTGATGACGATGAAGAAAAAATTGTTAGCAAGAAGCGAAAAGACTTCCGTGTTGACAGAAAACTCTTAAAATTATTGCGCGATTCGGTGGAAGATCTTGCAGATGAATCGGGTTGGGCATATTTAGGCGGTATAGGGCAAAAAATTACAAACAGATCATCAGAATTTGATCCTAGAAATTACGGATTTAAAAAATTAGGAGACCTGTTTAGGGCAGTACCGCAGTTTGATATTGACGAACGATCATCAGAAAACAGTTTTGGCAAACAAATTTATATCAGATGGAAACGATAAACCGCTTCAGAATAAGATAAAATACGCACATCTTAACAAATGTATTGTTTAATTTTATATTATTTTTGTAATATTTTTTTTATATATACATTTGTTATTGCTTTTTTTTTT
>BTID01000106.1:0-1637 GCA_036245275.1 Termitinemataceae bacterium | reverse complement strand
ACGGTGCCGTACGCTCAACAACGTTGATGGCAAACATGGGGTCTGTAGAACATGCATTAAAACTTTCAAAAGAGAATCCTGATCTTGGCATAGGTATTCACCTTGTTCTAACAGCCGGTATACCGCTTTCCGTCGGTTGCCGAACAATTGTTGACGGTGCAGGTAATTTTCATAAGCAGCTCGATTTGTTTGACAAACTAAAAAAAGGCAACATCAACACTGCGGAAGTTTACACTGAGTGGAAAACACAAATACAAAAAGCAGTATCACTTGGTTTTAAAATTACACATTTAGACAGTCATCATCATGTTCATTTACGAGCTGAACTTTTTGAAACAGTTTTAAAACTCTCCGGTGAATTCAATTTGCCTATACGTGTAGGCTCAGGCGAATCGGAATATAAAAGTATAGCGGGTATTATTTCTACCGACAGATTTTCTATGGATTTCTACGGAAATGATATTACAGTAAAAACAATTACAGATATTATTGAACCGTACAAAAATGATGATATTATTTTAGAGATTATGGCTCATCCTGCATATTTAGATAAAGTATTGATGCAGGCATCATCATACTCTGTAAAGCGCTTAGACGAACTTGAAATATTAACAAGTGCAGAACTTAAAGACTACATAAAAAACAATAATATACAACTAGTGAATTATTCTGCTATAGCGTATGGCGTATAACGTATAACGCATAACTTTCAGGAGGAATGTATGCATAAACTAAAAGTATGCACAATTGGCGGCGGTTCCAGCTATACACCGGAACTTATCGAAGGGTTTATAAAAAGATACTCAACATTTCCTGTTACCGATATATGGCTTGTTGATATAGAAGCCGGTAAAGAAAAACTAAATATAGTTGGCAGCCTTGCAAAACGTATGGTTAAAAAATCAGGTTTGCCGATAGAAATTCATCTAACGCTCAATTTGGAAGAGGGGCTTCTTAATGCGGATTTTGTTACCACACAGATCCGTGTAGGTCTTTTAGATGCCCGCGAAAAGGACGAAACCATTTCTTTGCGTAACGGCGTTATGGGGCAGGAAACAAACGGTGCCGGAGGGCTTTTTAAGGCATTGCGCACAATTCCTGTTATTCTTGATATAGCGGAAAAAATAAAAAAACTTGCGCCGGATGCATTTATGATAAACTTTAGCAATCCCTCCGGTATGGTTGCAGAATCTTTAGTGCGTTACGGACCGCTTGCTTGCAATAAAATTGTAGGACTGTGTAATGTTCCCATACACATGGAAAAAGCTATCGCAAAAGTTTTAAATATTGATGAAAGCCGTCTGCGCATAGATTTTGCCGGTCTTAACCACATGGTTTTTGGTATACACGCTTACATAGACGGCGTAGAACAAACTGCAAAAATTATAGAAACATTATCCAACATAGACACTGCCTCTGCAGTAATTAATCAAGTTGATTATGGGCGTATGAACGGCGAAAAAGTGTTAAACGACGCTTTGGCAATGTAGAATGCAGGAGGAATTATGGCAACAGCAGAAGAAGAGTTAGAAGAACAGATTTTTGGTATTATTTCAAATGTAGGAACGGCAAAGTCGTGCTTTATAGAAGCTATTGCTAAAGCAAAAAAAGGCGAAATAGCAGCAGCCCGTAGTCTT
>BTID01000105.1:0-1648 GCA_036245275.1 Termitinemataceae bacterium | reverse complement strand
CTTGAAATATGCGATTATTGGAGGAAGTTTTGACCCCTTCCACGCCGGACACCTATCCATTGCAGATGCAGTTTTGCAAAATCATATTGCGGACCGCTGTATATTCGTGCCAACGTTTCAATCACCATTCAAGTTGCAGCAGGGCGCCCCAAGCTCCGCCCGCGTGCAAATGTTGTTAGCCGCAATAAGCGCGGACAGGCGTTTTACAGTGGACACATGCGAAGTTGACCGCGGCGGAATTTCCTACACAATAGACACATTACGCGATATAACAAAACGATACGGCAGATGCGTTCTTGTTATCGGAGACGATCTTTGTGCCGAATTTCATGAGTGGCGTGATGCCGCAGAAATCGCACAGATTTCGGATATTTGCATAGCAGCCCGCAGTTCACCTGCACCTTTTATTCCATATCCGCACACATTAATTCACAACGGCATCGTGCAAGTTTCCTCAAGTGAGTTACGCGAACTAATTTTAAAAGGCGGCATGTGGGAACAACTTGTCCCGCCTCCTGTTGCACAAATAATAAAATCCGCAGGATATTACGGGTATGTAAAATGTGGGGATAACCTTGGTGCCGCCCAAGTCGAGGTAAACCACATTCAAGGCATAGAGAATTCTATCCGCTCAATATTAGATGAAAAACGTTTTATACATTCACGCAACACAGCCTTGCATTGCGCAGACATAGCGGAACACTTTAATATTGATGCAGAGCGAGCTTACATTGCAGGAATTACACACGATGCCTGCAAAAGATTTAGCGATGATCAAATGATACAGATGGCAAAAAAAGACGGCTTACCGATTAACAAATACGAGAAGGAAAAACCGGCACTGCTACACGGACGTGCGGCTGCAATATTTATACAGGAAGAATTCGGCATCGACAAAAACAATGATGCCGATATAATAGAAGCAGTGCGCTATCACACAAGCGGAATAGAAAACATGTGTGATATTGCAAAAATTGTTTACATCTGCGATAAAATAGAGATAGGCCGTAAAACCGTGGATCAAAATTTACGAGAAATTGCATTTAACTACAATAAAGAACACAACTCAACAGAATACAATTCAACAGAACATAATTCAAAAGAATACAGTTTAGATGAAATATTTGAAATAGTTTTGAATGCAACAAATAAATATTTAGAGGAAAGCGGACATGTTGTATACGGATTAGGATGTCGCATGGATGGTCATAAAAATTGATTAGAAAAAATATTGATCTTAGTATATGGCTCTTAATAAGTATTGTCCTAATAATTGTAGGCGGTATATTTTTTCTGTTTTGGACAGTCAACAGAGACCCAATCGAATCAGACTTGATGGACGACCGCGTTATAAGTTCACTGTTTATCATAGAGGATGAAAACAAGCCGATAGGCACTTATGTAGTGCTTTTATACCCCCCAAACAACCGATCTGCGGTATTTGAGGTAACCGGAAACGTAGGACTTATCATAAACGAAGTAAACCGTGTTGACCGCATAGATTCAGTTTACAGAAAGGGACACATCACACCTTATGTAAACGAAATAGAAAAACTATTATCACTTACAATACGCTACACTATAGTTTTTGATCTAAACGATCTATGCAATGCTGTAGATTTACTGGAAGGTGTTACAATTTTTGTTC
>BTID01000104.1:0-1699 GCA_036245275.1 Termitinemataceae bacterium | reverse complement strand
CGTTGCAAGCACAACTTTTCCGCGTGCACATGCTGCAACTTTTGTACCCGTAGGCACACCATAATCAATTCCCGCATGAATAGCAGTGCCTGTTTTTCCGGTAGAATATATATAAACACGGCGATCTCCAAAAAAGCTTGTTCGCCTTGTATTTCGGGCTACCGGAGGCGTAAATGGCCCCTCAGTGTAAATTTCGCTGCCGGTTGTTTGCAGAATTTTCCATAGGATATTAGCTTCTTTTGTCTTTTGCGGATCAGGAACCGTACGTATATTTGTGTTACTTTCATTTAAATATATTTCTTCACTATCAAATTTTTTATAGGCTATGTTGATTGGATATTCCGCAAAAAACCCTTTGTTGCCCTCTACTAATATATATGCAGCCCCAACTTCTGCAGTTGATGGCACCGAAAATACTGAGGCATATACAGTGTGCGAAGAAGGATCGTCACTCTTTGAATCATCAATCTGCCACCTAAAAAATTCAGATGCGGCAATAGCCTTTCTTGGTTGCTCCGTCTGATTTGTCAAACTTAATTTAAAGGCAGTATCTGTAATTAAACTTTTGCCGTTTTTTGTTTTAGGGAAAAATACAAATGTATCTATCGAACCCGGAATAGGATTTTCGTTAAGCAGAAATAAAAAATCATTTTTATTATTTTTGAAAAAATTATCAAGCGCGCGTTTATCATTCTGCGCTTTTGATAACGATTGTTTTTGCCGCCGGTTATATTCGCCCGTACGCATGGGTGTTGACATACAGGCTATAAAAATAAAATTAAAAAATAAGAAAAGTGATGTTATAAATAAATCTTTTTGTTTCATTTTTTTATTTTGTATATGCTATATACATGACACCTACAGTTTATCTTTTAGGGCTCCCAAAGAGTGTCCCTAATTTGCTTTCAAAATTTCACTCATATAACCTTTTGTAAAACGCTGCACTAATTCATTCCCATCCAAGGACAACATTACATCAGTTACAGGAAAACCATAAAGGGCAAGCCCATGAACAAAGGCACTTAATCGCTCTTCGTCTTGTGGTAATAATTTTCTATCTACATCATTAGCTTCAAGATATTTCGCACCTTTTACACGAATGTTTTTATTAATCACATCCAAAAAGGAGCTTCAATTATTCTGCATCTTAAAGTTTGCGTCAAAAAATCTTGTTCGCCTGCATCTGCAATGCCGTATAGCGCGGCGGAATTATTTGTTACTACAGGTAACACAGCAACAGCAACTCCCCCATTATAAGATTGTATAAAACAGCCTTCAATTTCTATATCATTAAAAATATTCCAGCCATTATTTGCAAGGTTAATAAAAAATACATCACTATCAGGTTTTAATTCTACTGCGAATTTTAAAAAATGAGTTTTAACTGCTCTTGTAAACTTACCCTGAACTAGGGGTTTTAAATTTTGCAATGATTCCCCCGTAGCCTCTTCGTAGATGCGGATGTCTTCGTTTGAAATAAATCCTACTTTTCCATTGACAGGCACCTTCTTTGAGCGCACTGATTCCTGTATAAAAGTTATTTTTCCTTCTCCATCTTGTATGAATATTCCATGATCAAAACGTTGCGCCGCATTGCTTTCTCCTGCGCCCCGGATGTAATAAACATTTGTACAAGGCGTTCCATAACCTACCGCGGCGTTCTCTCCTCTAATACCACCGTTTTTTCCGTACTGATCTA
>BTID01000103.1:0-1735 GCA_036245275.1 Termitinemataceae bacterium | reverse complement strand
GGCGAATATGTACTAGAAAAACCACCCGCTATGGATGGCAGGTTTATGTCAATGGTTTTAAGTGCAAAAGGTAAAAACAAGTGATTAACGTTGCCTTGCAACATGCGGGGTATTTTTGGTTTTGCATAAAAATTGGTTAAAAATTGGTAAGGAGAATAATAAATGCCAAAAATGAAAACAAGGAAGAGCGCATCAAAACGGTTTTCCTTCACAGGAACAGGTAAGGTAAAGTATAAGAAATCCGGTTTACGCCATATACTTACAAAGAAGTCTACAAAACGTAAACGTAATTTACGTGCCGGTGGAATTTTAGCAGCGGCAAATGTCCCTGTTGTTCGTAAAAAATTATTGCCAAACGGCTGATTACCGTTGCCCCGTAATATGCGGGGCGGCATATAAAAATAGGAGAAATTTATGTCAAGAGCAGTTGATGGACCAAAGAGAAAAAATCACAGGAAAAAAATATTAAAACTTGCAAAAGGTTATTGGGGCAGACGCCATTCAAACTATAAAACGGCAAAAGATGCTGTTACAAAAGCCTTGTCCTATGCCTACCGCGACAGAAAAGACCGCAAAGCAGATTTTAGAAAAATATGGATTATCCGCATAAATGCGGCAGTACGTCCGCTGGGTCTTTCTTATTCGCGATTTATCGCAGGTCTTGCAAAAGCGGGAATTGTTATCAACCGCAAAGCGCTGTCTAACATGGCTATCGAAGACGAGCAGTCATTCAAGACTATTGCTGAAAAAGCAAAAGCAGCTTTAGGAGCGTAAAATGGTTACTATAGAGCAGGTAAAACAGCTCGAAAGCCGTGTTTCCAGGGTAATTGAACATGTAAACAAGGTTACCGATGAAAACACGCTCTTAAAAGGCAAGCTTGATGCGTATCAAAAACGTATCGACGAGCTTGAAGTGTTAATTGAACGCTTTAAAAGTGATCAAAACCGCATTGAAGAAGGCATTGTTTCTGCATTGGACCGTCTAAATAAATTTGAGGACGATGTAGAAAGAAGTGGTGCCAAACAAAAACCGGTGCCGGTTTCTCCTAAAGAAATTGAAAAACCTGCAGATTTGCCGGTAGAGGGGCTCCCGAAAGATGATCACCCGGAAGAAGCTCATTCGGAACTAGATATTTTTTAATACTGATGCCTAAAAGCGATCTGCGTATAGACCTTCTTGGTACTTCTTTTTCCGTAACGGTAGACGAGGACCCCTTATACATGGAAAGTTTGATGAGCCGTTACCGCAGACTTATCGAAAACACTCAGAATATAACAGGTCTTACAGATCCGCTAAAAACTGCAATTCTTGCAGGTTTCCAGCTTTGCGATGAAGTAGAAAAACTTCGTTCCCGTGAAGCAGGCGCAAGCGTAATTGATGACTTACAGGCAGAAAAACTTACAATTGAATTAATTGAACGTATTGATAAAGCGTTTCCGTAATGTGGAATCACAATGAAAAAACTAATTTTAGTTGATAAAACTAAATGTAATAATTGTCATGCATGTATCTCTGTTTGTCCGGTAAAAAACTGTATAGACGGTTCCGGCGAAGTTGTCGATATTATTGCTGAACGCTGCATAGGGTGCGGAAGATGCATTGCAGAGTGTCATCAAAATGCACGCTACTTTGATGATGATGCGGAATCTTTTTTTAGTGATATAAATAAAAATATCCCCATGCTTGTTATTATGGCACCCTCGTCTGCTGCCATTTTTGAAGATTACAGGAAAA
>BTID01000102.1:0-1883 GCA_036245275.1 Termitinemataceae bacterium | reverse complement strand
AGTATGACGAAGCAAACGATAACCAAAAAACTAATTCCACAGGAGTCATAAGTACACCGAATGTAAATTCAAATAAAAATACCAGATATCAAAATATCTATATCAGCGGATTGAATTTTAAAGCGGCACTGGAACGATTCGGCGGCAGTCTTGACATGTACATTGATATAATACGTTCATTTGTTGATACCACACCGGAGCTATTATCAAAAATGAATAATATTACCGACGAAAATATTTTTGATTATTCAATAAATATACACGGTATTAAAAGTTCAGTTAGAGCAATAGGCGCAGATGTACTTGGTGATCTTGCCGAAGAATTGGAATATTCTGCAAAGGCAGGTAAGACAGGTTTAACAAAAACCGGTAACATAAAGTTTCAGCAAACCGCTGCCCGCTTGATTGAAGATTTAAAAACATTCTTAAAAAAATACGATGATGATAATCATGCACAAAGATTAGAAAAAGAAGAGCCTAGCGCAGAGGCTATAAAAAAAATTGCCGCCGCTTGTAAAGACTATGACATAGAACAAATTGATACGTTAATGGCAGAGCTTGAACAGTACACATATAAAAAAAATAATAGCATTGTTAAACAGATAAAAGAAAAAATCGATCTGTCAGATTTTGCAGAAGTTATTAAACTGGCAGAAGAAATATAATATCAAACAAAACTAGTGCTTGGCTTCTTTTTGAAAGCCCTCAGAGAATAGTGAAATAATTTTTACAATTTGTTTGTTAGATGTAATTCCAAAATCGGCAAGCACCGACGCTTCAAGCTGTTCGGAAACTGCATTGCCGCTTTCAATTTCGCATAACATATTCGCAAGGTATACGGTTTTTACTAAAAGGCTAAAATCTTTGATAGCGGCATTGCATGGATCGTGGTGATACCGTATTGCGGCAACAAGGTTTTCCGGAAAGTTCCATTTTTCTGCAATCAATCCGCCAATTTCGGCATGATTTACGCCGGAACATACATCTTCAAAAGTTACATCGGGAATATTTTTGTCCGTGCAGAATGACTTCATCTTATTTGCAAGATCAGGATGTGTATTATCAAAAACAATCTTCCCCATGTCGTGTAGGATACCGCCTACATAAGCATCATCAATAATTGTTTTTTCAGGCGAAAAATTCTTTACCAAATTATAAGCATAAAAAGCACAACGATAGCAATGATCCCAAAGATTTTTTTTCTCTTGTGTGTCATCTCCAAGTATTTGCTGTGTCCCATAAGAATACAACAGATTTTTTATGCCCTTTATGCCTAAAATTCTAACTGCCTCAGAAATATTATCAACACGTTTGGACATAATATAATGCACAGAGTTGACAATTTTTAAAATATCGGCAGTCATTGCAGGGTCTGTAGAAATATGTCTGGCAATATCGGTCAGTTCCGATTTTGGGTCGGAAGCAAGCCCCTGAATCAGTAGGATATTTTCAGAAAAATCCGGCAAAGAATTAACCTGTTCAACAATAGCTTTGGATAGCTCGGTAACATTTTCTATTTTTGTCGAATCAGCGGAATAATTAAGCGTGCCACAGTTTCGCGCTCTGTTCCGGTAATATCAAAACACTCTTCGTCCAAACCCATCTTTTTAAGCATTAGAACAAGAACAACCAAGCCTAGACCTGCACCCTCAGAATCATCCAAAACCTGCGAAAATGCATCTTCTAAGCTGTTAAACTGCCGTGAACGGGCAAGTTTTTCGTGAATTCTCATCAATTCAATTCTTGAAATGACAACATTGTTGCGTACTTCAATTTGGATGGACTCTTTTTTGTAAAGCAGATTGATTTTTATATATAAATTCCTATCCCGCTGCAACTGAAGGTAATGCTCCAAATTTTCCAAAGTATCCTTTTTGAAATCT
>BTID01000101.1:0-2570 GCA_036245275.1 Termitinemataceae bacterium | reverse complement strand
CATGGAATTGCAATGCCTAAAACTGAACGTATAACGGGAAAAAGAATAAATACTGCTGTTGAATATACTATAAAACTAAATAATGAATTTATAGAAAGCAATGTAAAACAATGGTATAGACAGCCTAACGAGTCGGCTTACGGCTGGATGACAAACAGTGAATTTGTTGCTTCCAAACAAGCTTCGTTTAGTCACGAAAGAAAATCCGCTATTATTTATCTTGTTCTTGATAACAGCTCTTCGTTAAAAGCTGCCGAAATAAATAAAGTGCGTTCTGCGATTTCTAAATTTGTAGAAAGATTGTATGCGGCATCTTCGCGGCAGGTGGAAGTGGAACCAATAGGTGCTGATTTATTTGCAGCTTCATACAAACAAACTTCTGAGCCTGTTCGTAAACCTGCTGCATCCCCAGCTAAAAAAACTCCGCTTCCGGATATATCAGAAAAAAAAGAAAAAGTTATAGAAATTACGGAAAACGAAGGTAACATCTCTATTGCCGGTGTCAGTGTTACGGAAAAGAATTATTCAGCAGATAAAAATACATCTTCTACAATGCAGACGTCTTCTATACAGATGACTGCTGTACCTCCTCCTGAAAGTGCTGTTGTAAAGAATGTTCCTGTGCCTAACACATCAACAGGAACAATTCCGGTTACAACAATAACAGTTGTACCTACAGCAACGTATAAAGCAACGGAAGATTATGCGATGCCGCAAACAGAAAGCCGAAGTTCTAGCACACAAAACACACAAAACAACGTGTATATGGTGCCCCTTCCAGGTCCTGTTTATCAGGCACCGGCAGCATCGTCTAATTATAAAGGATCATCATCCACACCATCATCGTCATCGTTACCGTCAGTATCAACATATTCGGGTTCATCATATTCTAGCGTACCGCAATCTCAATTTCCTAACGGTACGCGCTATGACTATCCTTCAAATTCATCAAATCCAAAGTATCAATCACAAGATACTACAAAGTATCAACCGCAAGATACTACAAGATACCAATCACTAGATACTACTGCAAAACAAAATACTAAATATCCGGCATTTAATCCTCAAGAATCGGAAAAAGGTTTCTGGATACAAATAGGTTCATATCAAGAGTTGGCTTATGCGCAAAAATCATGGCGCACAATTGTTGAATGCGGGTTTAACCGTGCAGAAATATTTGAAACAGATATTTCCGGCATAAAATATTACCGTGTAAAAGTGGGACCTTTTTATAATCGCACTGATGCTGAACATACATTGAATCTGCTGCAAAGCTACCCTGATTACGGCGGCAGTTTTATCGCAAGCAAATAATATGACATACTGCAACGCGCTATGTCTGCAAAAGTAATTGGTCTAACCGGTTTATATTGTGCCGGAAAAAACTATGCCGCCGATATTTTTAAACAAAAAGGTTTTGAAGTTCTTGATGTCGATAAACTTGGGCACGAGGCTATAGAAAAAGAAAAATCTGCCATAGCAAGAAATTTTGGAAAAGATATTTTAACAGAATCAGGTACAGTAAATAGGCGTGAGCTTGGAAAAAAAGTTTTTGGGAATACCGAAAAACTTTTGCTATTAGAAAGCATCGTGCATCCTGCTGCAAATCAATTGACAGACGAATGGTTGGAATTAAATAAAAATAAAAACTGTTTAATACATGCAGCACTTTTACATAAATCCAGCGCTTTAAAAAAAGTAAAAGCTGTGATTATTGTCCGCGCTCCGTTCATTGTGCGTCTTTTAAGGGCGAAAAAACGGGACTGCCTGTCGTGGAAGGAAATTTTTTACCGTTTTAAAAGTCAAAAATTTAATCTAAATATTTTGAGCGGATCTGCCGATGTTTACTATATGAATAATGGGGTAAAAAAAACGCCCCCTTTAAGAAACCGGCAGAACATAGAAAAACAGATCGATATGATATTAAGGAAACTCGATTGACGTTTATCCGTATGTGGCGGAATTAGTTTTTCCGGATGTGGTTTTAAGGTGGATCTGATTTATGGAAAAGAAAAAATTACTGCTAATTTCCGTTTCTGTCGGGCTATTTCTGATTATAGTTGTAGGAGCTGCAATATTAGTTTTCTCGCCTAGAAATTATCCTGACATTACAAAAGTTGACGATCTGCCAATATCACCGGGTGTACGCATACCGGCGGTTGGTTTAGAACCGCCTCCTGCTGTGGACAGCAGTACATTTGATATACCGGAGTCAACATCTTTACCGCCGCAGGTATCAATAACTGTTCCGGATCCGGTTATAGAAACCGTAAATACAACCGCAAGCAGTGACCAGACACTTACGGCGCGCCAGCTTCAGAATAATACTAACATTTATATCAATGGTAAAGTTGATCCTGAAGTACGTTCAACACGTACTCCGGAGGGAAATACCGAAACCTATATTAATATTCCCTCACCGCATGCAAGCGGTAACTCCACACCCACACAGAAACAACAGGTAAAGACACAGGAAGCGGTAACAACAACTCAAGTGAAACCGGCTAGTACAGTGGCGATGTCTGTAGAAACAAATAAAGCAGCACCTGTTGTACAAAAGCCGGCAGCAA
>BTID01000100.1:0-2644 GCA_036245275.1 Termitinemataceae bacterium | reverse complement strand
CCTGACAAATTAACCCAAGAAAATTGGCACCATAGAAAGTTGTGTGTCAAGTTTAGATTTTACACGGGGGGTGATATTTTTTCTCAAGATTCTTTAAGGGAGATCTTGTCGCGCGTGAATCATAGACCCTGTGCGCACCGTTGACATCTATATCAAAGTATCGCTAAAATAGAACAATGGACACTTATAAAAACTCATACGCCGCAATCTTAACTATCGTGCCCCTAGTTTTTAGAGGTGTCCCAATAATGAGTGCTTTGAAAGTAGTAATTCCCCCCCCCCCTAAAAAAAGCACACACACAAGATCGGAGTAGTTCTTAAATATGAAAAGCTACACCAGTCTTGAGACTCAAACAGAAAAAGATAGGGTACGCTTCCCTATTGCTCTAAAACTCACCGGTATAATTATACCGCTTTTATTTTTGGCGCTTACCATTATTATTTTCTTGTCATCAATTTTGATAAGTGATGATGTGCGTATTACTGCAGAGGACAATAACTTTAACATAAACCGCCGTCTTGCGTCGTCTGTCGTAAGCGATGACCTTTTTGGTTTGATGGCGGCAAAAACAAATGATTTTTTAAATTCTATATCACAGACAAAAAAGGCGCAGACTGCAAGCCTTGTGCAATTGAGTGAAACTTTTTTTTCAAAGAACAAAAACATTGCCGCCGTTGTAGTACACGATGCCCTGCAGCCGTCTTCCGGTTTTGATGCATTTATAAATACTGACTTATGGGCAGAAAATAATTTTGATATTGCATCAAGTGATGTTTTGGTAGACCGCTTAATTTTTTTACAACAAGATAAAATACTTAGCTGTCAAACAACTAATATGCCGCTTCTGGAAAGCACCGATGTTTTTCAATCTACTAATCTTTTAGTTTTAATATATCCGACTTCTTTTGAGGGCAAGAATCAAACAGTTTTGATATGTTTTTCGCCGCGTGATATGGCGGAACTTTTTTCAAGCGGTGACTCACTCTCGTTTCTTGTAAACAGCGCAGGTAAAATTTTGCTTAGTCCAAACACTGCATATACAAATAACGACCTCCTTGCAGCCCTGCCTGATTTTGTTAGCGAAATATTTTCCGATACTGAAGGTGCTAAAAATGTCATATTAAAAGATGCAAACAACAATGAATATTTAGTAGCGTATCAAAAAAACAGTAGACTGCAATGTGCACTTGTTACAGTTAGAGCAAAATCGGAAGTTTTTACAGAGTTAAAAAAGATTTTTTTAGAAAACATTATTGCAGGTGCTGTAGCCCTTTTAATTTGTTCAATTTGTATAATTTTGTTGGCGCGTAATTTATCCCGCCCTTTAAAAAAACTTAACTATTGTATCGCAGGTATTGAAGTAGGCAACTATAATATTCCAATTGATATAAAACGAAATGATGAAATCGGACTCTTAGCGGAAAGTCTTACCGGTATGCGTAACGGTGTTGCAAACTTTGAAAAGTTTGCAAACAAAACAATTTTACGTTTAGCGCGGGAAGGCAAATTAAAACGGGAAGGTGTAAATAGAACAGGCACAGTGGCTTTCTTTTTTATCCGCGATTTTGATAAAATCTGCAAAGATTTTAGTGCCGAACAAACTGTAGAATTCATAAATGAATTTTCCAAGAACATAGTTCCCTGCATTAGCGCGACAGGCGGCATCATTGATAAATTCTTAACACAAGGCGGCGTTATCCTAATGGCATTGTGGGGAGTCTGCGAAACAAAAGGCAGCGCGAAAGACGATGCCTACGATTGCATAAAATCAGCATTAATGATGCGCTCCGCCGTGCGCGAATTTAACAAGTGCCGTATGCAGGAAGAAAGGCAGCTTGTAAAAATGGGTGCAGGTATAAATTATGGCGAACTTGTCGTAGGACAAATCGGTAGCGATGAGCGCATGGAGTACACAGTTATCGGCGACGCTGTAAATCTTGCCGCCCGCCTTGAGGGTCCAAACGATGCTTTTGATACAGACATACTAATTTCCCTTGAACTAAAAAATCTTTTAGGTGCGCTAATCGAAACAGAAGAAATGCCATCGTTAAGTGTAAAAGGCAAAAAAGACCCCTTGCGTGTTTTTGCCGTGTTAAACATTACCGAAGACGGCGGCCCCCACAGCATGGAAGAAGTACGCAAATTATGGGTGCCTACAAATGAATAAAATGAAATGGCCGCTTGCGGCAAAACTGATAACAAGCATTGTATTTCTCACAACCGCATCTTTGCTGACTCTTACATTTATGATCCACATCATGATTAGTTCGCGTATAGAAAACCAAGCTATCCGCACAAACCAAGAAATCAATGCAATGAATGCGATTTTTACCGTAGCGTATCTTGAATCTTTTGGTGCAGATTCTCTTAGCGAAATATTTTCAAGTGGTGCAAATCCTACATTTGTTACAGATCAAGACGGTAATATTTTAGTTCACCCAACAGATGAATCTATCAGTTATGATAATGCTAATACTGATAACGCTAATATCAGTCATACAACACAAGTAGGTGAGCTTTTTGTTACTACGTATATTCCGCGTGATGTTGTGTTTGAAGGAATAAACGCAACTACACGGCGCAATGTTTACATTTCTTTGATTGTTTGTCTTTTATCAATTTTGGTTGTGTGGTTTTTTACTA
>BTID01000099.1:0-2850 GCA_036245275.1 Termitinemataceae bacterium | reverse complement strand
CAGTCGCCGCATTTTCGTAAACTGTTGACCATGGGAACAGTGTCGATTGTTGGAAGATATATCCGCGTTTGTGGCTGGTGCAGGTTATTTCGTTGCCTTCGATTGATACCACGCCGTCTTGCGGTTTATCAAGCCCTGCAATCAGGCGCAACAAAGTTGTTTTGCCGCAACCGGAAGGTCCCACGATAGAAACAAATTCGCCTTCTTTAATTTGCAGATTTATATCTTTTAACGCATATACCGGTGTGCCTGCCGTATCAAGGTAGACACGGTTTACATCTTTTATTTCGATAAAGGGGGGAACTGCCCCCCTCGCTGCAAAGCCTTCGGCTTTTACGCTACCCCCCGCAGTACTTGCGGTTGCGCTGCTTTCCTTGTCTGCCATTCTACTTTAAAATTCCTTTTTGCCAGCGTAATGCCCTGCGTTGTATTACAGATATTAACGCCAGAATAAGCGAAAACTCAATGGCAATTATAATTATAGCTGCGTAAACTTTTGAATAGTTGCCCCAGCCTTTTGCCCAGTTTATATAAAAACCCAATCCCGCTTTTGCACCAACCATTTCAGACACTATCAGAGTAGTAAACGAAAATGCAGTCGCCGTCATAATGCCGGTAAACATATTCGGTAAAGAATTTGGTATTGCAATTTTAAACAACAAAAATTTATTGTCAGCACCAAGCGTTCTTGCAACTTCAAAATATGATTTTGGTGTTGATTGAATTCCGCTTGCCACCATTGAAGAAACAGGAAACCACGACGAAATAAAAATTAAAAATAATCCTGTTACAAAACTATTAGGTAAAACAAGAAGTGCTATAGGAAGCCATGCCACAGCAGGTATCA
The DNA here is from genome assembly GCA_036245275.1 of Termitinemataceae bacterium. Lineage (GTDB taxonomy): Bacteria > Spirochaetota > Spirochaetia > Treponematales > Breznakiellaceae > BTID01. The sequence goes on along the minus strand of BTID01000099.1, from coordinate 2,003 downwards.
CTCCGCTTACACGTATGATAGGGGATAGCCAATAATCCCACTGCTTCCACCAGCCAATGCAGGTACCCGTTCCTACACCCAGCACAGTTCCTGTAATAAGACCTGTAAAAAAAAGCCGCATTGAATATACAGTGCTTTTTAAAAGAAGCCAGCGGTCATCATACATAACACAGAAAATTTCGGCAGCGCTTGGAAAGTACGGAATTGGCAAAAGACGTGTTTTTACCGTAACAATATCCCATAGCATAAGAGTCATCCCGCATGCAAAATTAAATTGCGATTTATGATATAATTTTTTTCTTTGATGCGGGTTTTTAAGATTTAAAAAATATAATGATACAGAATGTATAATAACTGCTATTAAAAAAACATTATAAAAATAATGCCTAAAAAAAATTTGAAAGCTTGTTAGGTTTTTATTGTTAAGAAAAAAAACGGCATTATGTGCAGATTCTAATATAACATTCTCTGCAAATGCAAAAGCAAATACAAAAACAGATGCCCAAAACCAATATTCAGACGGATGCTTCCAATTTACAGAATCCGCTGCTATGCGAGGTGCTTCATACCATTTTTGTACTTTTACTTCTTGCATTTGTAACTTATTATTATTATTTCCCCGCTGCTGCTTCTAGTGCAAAGACATCAACATACATATCGTCAACAAATTTTTGCACATCTAAATCTGCAGGCAGATAACCTATTTCTGTAAGTTTTTGTGCAAAGTATATTGCATCATCTTTTGCAGATATATTTGATTCTTGAGTATGATGTGCCTCAAAGTGGAAAGATTTTAGCAGACGGGCTACAAGACCTTCGTCATCTGTTGCTACCTTCTTCTCTTTTACAAGCAGGGCTGCAGCATCTTCAGGAAATTCACCTTCGTAAGCAACGGCTTTGTTTATAGCACGTAGCACACCGGCAACAACTTTCGGATTTTCTTTTAAAAGTTTGCCGGAGGCAAACAAGAAGCAGCAATTGCGTCCTGCAAAAAGCGGGTCCGTCGCAATGTCAAGCAAAGTTCTGTATTTGCCTGTTTCTTCTGCCATAGTTGCAATAGGATCCCATGCGGCAACTGCATCTGCCTTGCCTGTTTCTACAGCTTGAACTTCTTGATCACCCGGAAAAGGCAACCAAATAATTTCATTTTTTGGGTCTGTAATTCCTGCAGCACCTGCAGCTACGGAAGCAACAGCCATAGGCGTGCCGCCTATTTCGTCAACAGCTACCTGTTTACCACGTAAATCCGCAATAGTTTTAATCGGCGAGTCATTAGGAACTAAAATCTTTATGCAGCCTTCGTGCAAACCGGAAATCAGTTTTACATCAACACCCTCGTAGATAGATGGAAAAAATTGAAAGTCGCCATTGATAACAGGCATTTTACCTGCTGCCAAATACGAGCGGATTGTTTCAAACGACGCTCCGCTTACTAAATCAACTTTAAGTCCTTCGTTTGCATAATAACTATTGATGGATGCTATAGAAATAGGCGATCCGCAAATTGATCCGCCGTAAGCAATCTCGTAACTTGCCTCTTTTTTAGCACAGGCAGAAAATGCCAAGCTAATTACAACTGATAAAACCAAAAACTTCTTCATTATATAGACCTCCTGCGTCACATAATAACAATTCTAGTAATCCTATAGTTTTTATAGGATTATCACACTGTAATGCTACTATTTTACGGAATGCCTGTCAATGCTCTATCGGCACAAGGGGTGCAACAAAAAATAATGGCAAATTGCTAAGGCAAACTACTAATGCAAATTTAACACAGAGGTACGGGAGGTACACGGAGGGAATTCGGAGGAAGAACAAAAACTTATTAAATTCTTATTCCTCTTTTATTCCCCTCTGTGTTCCTCTTATGCCTTACTCCGTGTTAAAATTCTTTAAACACCCCATCTTAACATTTTCTTAAAATATACCCTAAAATTAAATAATGACAAATATTTCGTTAGCAGCGCAAATTATAGTTAATAAGTTACCCCCCCCCCCCC
>BTID01000098.1:0-3866 GCA_036245275.1 Termitinemataceae bacterium | reverse complement strand
TCAAAAAAACCAGCATCTTGTAAACTTTAACAAAATCCTACTTTCCATTATCGGCAGTTAAGTTTCAAATTCTTACCTATAGGTTAATATTAGTGCTGCCGGATATTGATGTGGTTTTCATAATTTTACCACTGCCTGGCACTAAATCCATCCGGAGTTTTCACAAGCTGAACCGATTCGCCTGTCATTTCCAAAACAAAAAGACCGGCACTATGAGCATACTTTGCCACATCAGGATCAACAGTACCTCCGGCTATTGCACCAAGCAGTTTTTTGCCTTTACATTCCGCAGGCGGATACTTTTTTATTAGTTCCATTCTCTTTAGATGATGATCAACGTCTTTTTCTTTATCAAATTCCCGTTTTGTTTCTACCGACATGGCTTACCCGCCATCCGAAAGCAGTATGTCTATGTCAGTAAGTATTTTACTGTTCTCATCATATAACGGGATACGTCTGTATGCCCGTTTGAAATTGTAGTTATATGCGTCAAATTTTTCCCACAATTTAGCGGAAATTAGTGTTTCGATTAGTGCTCCAAGCGACTCTCCTATTCCGCCAAGATTTTTTGACAGCTTGTCAACAGATGCTGCTGTTTTATCAACTTGTGCCTGTGTTCTGTCAATTATTGCATCAATTCTTGCCTGTGATATCTTAAATTCTTCCCGCATGCTCTTAAGCTGAGCATCAAATTCTGCCTTTGATTTCTCAAGTCGAGCATCAAATTCTGCATTTGATTTCTCAAATTCTATCTGTGATTTCTCAAGCCGAGCATCAAATTCTGCCTTTGATTTCTCGGATTCTATCTGTGATTTCTCGATAGTCTCCTGAGTTTTCATAATTGCTGCCCAAACATCTTCAAAAGTAAGACCCATTTGCGGTTGTTCTATTTTAGCTTCCATAACAAACCTCCGTTACATACTAATGGTATTATAAATTGACAGAAAAAGTAAGTGCTATTCGACACATTGACACCTTACAAAAAACAATATAGACTTGACGTAGTCCACTTCAAAGGAAGCAGGGTGAAACTCCCGCACTATCCCGTAACTGTGAACCGTTTGATCGGCAAGTCAGGAACTTTGGTGAACAACATACTTTTTTGGTGTGTCATCTTTTCCTTAAGCCTCGAGTGTAAGGCTGAAAGAGTGCTGTCAATGTTCATAGGCATACGAATATTGGCATGCCGTCAACGATATGAATGTGCGGGTATGCGTATCCGCCAAATTCTCCTGCGGTTTCTTTCAGTCTTCCTCATGGCTCATCTTAGGGGGTAAGTGTTATGTTTACGAATCTTTTTAAAAGCGCAGCAGTAGTTTTAATACTTGTGTTCATGTATACAGGCACAAGTTGTACGCGCGCAAGCAATTCAAAACCTGTAATCTTGGTTGTAAGTTTTGGAACAAGTTTTAACGGTTCGCGCACAAAAACTATAGGCGCAATCGAAAATGCAATTGCCGCAGCATATCCTCAATACGAGGTGCGCCGTGCATTTACAAGTCAAATCATCGTAGATCACATTGAACAACGTGACGGCGAAAAAATTGACAACATAGAAAGTGCAATGACTCGTTTGCAAAAAGACGGTGTAAAAGAACTTGTTGTTCAAGCTACTCAAGTTATGAGCGGCAGTGAGTATGACGAAATGCGAGGCACAATAAAACCTTACGAAAAAAATTTTAAGTCGGTGAGTTATGGAGCGCCGCTCTTATCATCAGATGAAGATTATGCGGAAGTTGCAAAAATTATTACCGATGATACAAAACAATATGCATCACCTGATTCGGCTGTAGTGTTAATGGGACATGGCAGCGAACACCCTGCAAATGCAGCTTACGCAAAATTTCAAGACACATTAATATCTTCCGGTTATAGCAATTACATAATCGGCACAGTCGAAGCAAGTCCCGGCATTGATGATGTTATTGCATATCTGGACACTCTTGGCGTAAAAAAAGTTACGATGCTGCCGTTTATGATCGTTGCAGGCGACCATGCAAACAACGATATGGCAGGCGACAAGGACGATTCGTGGAAGTCGATTTTAAAATCAAAAGGCATTACCGCAAGTCCCGTTCTAAAAGGTTTAGGCGAGAGTCCTGCAATACAGCAAGTGTTTGTAAAACATGCAGGTAAAGCAATCAATAGCGTAATCAATAATAGCGTGATCGATAATAATGCGGATAGTTAAGCGTGTTATTTTTTGTATATTGACGTTATGCGTAATAGTATCATGTACAAAAAAACCAAATTCTGTTTTGCCTAACTTAAAAGATAATTTTGATTTTGCTCATTTATTCACCGATGATGACGGCAATCTGATAAAATTTTCCGCACCATACAAGCGAATCATTCCACTATATTCCGCACACACGGAAAATTTATTTGAACTAGGTGCAGGTGATAGTGTAATAGGCGGACACAAAACATGTAACTATCCTGCACAAGCAGATGCATTACCAAAATATGATTACACAGGAGACCCGGAGTATATCATATCCGCTGCACCGGATTTAGTTTTGATACGTCCATTCATACGAAAAAGCCGACCCGATTACATTGCAGAAATAGAAAAAGCCGGCATTCAAGTTGTATCGTTGTATCCTGAAACTTTTGATGATTTTGATTTGTATATAAGAAATCTTGCCATGCTTACAGACAGCAAAGAAGCTGCAGAATATAAATTACATGAATTTCATGCAGAGTTAGAAAAAATATCATCTAACGAACGATCTAACAAACGATATATCAAAAATGTTTTTTTTGAGTCTACCGAAAATGAATATAGGACAGCTGCGGCAGGATCACTTCCTGCAATTGCTATAGACATAGCAGGAGGCATCAACATTGCTGCCTACGCAAAACCATTAAGAGGCAGTTCCATAGCACCATTCGGAGACGAAAAATTGTTCTTGCAAGCCGACAAAATCGATCTATACATTGTACAAGATGGTGCAATGAACCGCACAAAAAATTTAGAAGCTCTGCAGCGCCGGCGTGGATTTATGTCAATAAAAGCCGTGCGCGAAGCTAATGTTTTGTTTATCAACGAAAAAATAATTTCCTCACCTACATTCCGCTATATTCAAGGAGTGCAGATGATTGCGAATGCGCTGCGTTAGGGATCACATTTCAGATCGTTTACAGTTTCTACTTTTTTTTATATACTTAGTTTTATCAAAATAAAAAACATCGGTATTTATATAATGCAAATAATAAAAGTTGAACATATCACAAAATCATTCGGCAGTTTTTCTGTGCTAAAAGATATTTCCTTTAACGTTTTAGAAGGAGATGTCGCTGCTATAATAGGACCTTCAGGTTCAGGAAAATCGACTCTACTGCGCTCAATTAGTCATCTGGAAAATATAGATTCAGGCTCTATAACTATTGCCGGTCTTCCAATGGTAAAGGACGGTGTGTATTCGCCGCACGATGTTTTGCGCCAAATCCGTGTAAAAGAGGGGTTTGTTTTCCAAAACTTTAATTTGTTTCCGCACTTTTCCGTTTTGCGGAATATTACGGAAGCGCAGATTCATGTTTTAAAGCGCAGCAAGAAAGAAGCAGAAGATCGCGCACAAGTCCTTTTAAAAAAAATGAACCTTGCAGAAAAGGCGCATGCATATCCTTGCGAACTTTCCGGCGGACAGCAGCAGCGTGTTTCGATAGCCCGCTCTCTTGCATTAGATCCGCTTATGTTGTTTTTTGATGAACCAACGTCGGCACTTGACCCTGAGCTAACCGGAGAAATCTTAAAGGTTATACGCTCTCTTGCCGCAGAAAAAATGACTATGGTTATAGTTACACACGAGATGGCATTTGCCCGCGAGGTTGCAGACCGTGTTCTTTTTATGGAAGGCGGCAGG
>BTID01000097.1:0-9842 GCA_036245275.1 Termitinemataceae bacterium | reverse complement strand
ATTTGCTTTGAGGGTATGCTTACCGATGGATGACAAATATTTTTGAAATGAATATAGCGCATATTTTCAATTTATGGTATTTGTTGAGTTTAGTCAATCACGTACATATCCCATTCTGGGTTGCTACTGAGTTGGATGTAACAAAAAAACAATGGCAAGTTAAGCAGCAAAGATGATACAGGCAATGCGACATCTTGGAGAACTACAAAAAAACCATTATACTTTGATTATGAAATTTATGCATATTTTTATTTTAATTTTAACACTTTTACAATTTACAAATTGCGATACCTTACAAGAATCAATGGAAAAATCAGATACAAAAACAATAATCATTATTGATTCCGACCCTAATTATGAATTTCGTGTATCAAAAATCGGGAAAAACAATTACATCTTAGTGGCTTTAGTTGAAGAAAAACCAAATACTCAAAACATTGATGTAAATGAGCTTTTTGACTCAAATATTGCTCTTGGTAAAGTACAAAACAATATGATCAATTTGCCTATTTATCAAAATTTTCTTGATCATTGGACAAGTACCGGTTCATTTTGGGTTATATGTATTGAACTCAACAGTCGTGCCACTTATGCATCAAATGCATATATTTCTAAAGAAAAAGAAGATTTTGATGCTGTAAATACATATTTAACTAACAAAGATTTTATGTTGCCTGTTTATCTTAATGTGGATCTTGGTAATTTATTAGAAGATTTAATTAAAAGAATATAAGGGACAACCCATAGAATGGAAAAAATTAAAGTTGGTATTCTTTTTGGTGGTAAATCCGCAGAACACGAAGTATCGTTACAATCTGCAAAAAAATGTTTACGATGCAATTGACAGAAACAAATATGACCCTATACTCATAGGAATTGACAAAAACGGCGCGTGGTTATTAGCAGATTCAAAGTCTATAATAAATGATTCTGATCCTAAAAACATAAAACTAAATACATCAGGTGATACCGTTGCTCTTGTTCCAAATTCAAAAGGAAATATTAGCAATTTAAAAGATTTATCAAAACACCTTGATATTGACGTTGTTTTTCCGATTTTGCATGGTCCTTTTGGTGAAGATGGTACTGTTCAAGGCTTATTAAAACTTGCTGATATTCCTTTTGCCGGTTCCGGAGTATTGGGTTCTGCAGTGGGTATGGACAAAGATGTTATGAAACGTCTTTTAACATTTGCAAATATCCCAATAGGAAAATATTTAGTTGTAAATGCAAACGATAAGTTACCTACGTATGAAACTGTTAAGGAAGCAATTAATATTCCATGTTTTGTAAAGCCGGCAAATATGGGATCATCTGTTGGTGTCGAAAAAATTCACAATAGCGATGAATATATCAAATTTTCAAATATGGCTTTTCAATACGACACAAAAATCATTTTGGAAGAATTTATAGAGGGACGCGAAATTGAATGTGCTGTTTTAGGTAACGAAAACCCAATTGCCTCAATACTTGGCGAAATAAAATCTTCACACGAATTCTATTCGTATAATGCAAAGTACTTAGACGAAAACGGCGCAGTTTTAGAGATACCTGCAAAATTAGATTCCGTTTTAGTAACACAAATTCAAACACTTGCAATACAAACATTTAAAGCCCTTTATGCACAGGGGCTATCACGTATTGATTTCTTTTTGAAATACGATGGAACAATTTATGTAAACGAAATCAACACAATGCCTGGGTTTACAAAGATCAGTATGTATCCAAAACTTTGGGAAGCTTCCGGCATCTCATATACAGATTTAATAGATAGACTTATACAACTTGCGTTTGACAGATACAAAAAAGAAAGTAAAATTGAAACATCATATCTTAATATTTAGACATTTCACTTAGTTACAAAGTGTTTTTAGTTATGCTACAATAAAAATATGATTTGTGGAATTGATGAAGCTGGTAGAGGTCCTCTTGCCGGTCCTGTTTGTGCTGCCGCTGTTGTACTGCCTGAGGATTTTCCAAATGAAATTTTAAACGATTCTAAAAAATTAAACGAAAAAAAACGCAGCGCAGCTGCAAAAATTATTTATAAAAAAGCTCCGTTCTGGGGTATAGGCTGGGCCACAAACAAAGAAATCGACAAATTAAATATTCTGCAAGCTACTTTACTTGCTATGAAACGTGCATTTCAAAGTATGGTAGACGCAAAAACTGATTTTTTACAAACTATGCTAAACGAAAATCAGTTTAAGATAATTGTAGACGGAAATACAAATCCGCAAATTACCTGCCCTAAACCAGAAAACTTTCTTTACAACGGTGATTTTTACTGCGAAACACTTGTAAAAGCCGATGCAAGCATCTATGAAGTTATGGCGGCATCAATTCTTGCAAAAACTGCTCGTGATGGTCTTATGAATGAAATGGCAACACTTTATCCGCAATATAATTACAATAAACATAAAGGCTACCCTACAAAAGAACACATCGCAAAAATAAAAGAATTTGGTCCTTCGCCAATTCAACGTTACTCTTTTATGGTAGAAGGCAGATATTTACAAAAAAACAACAATTAAGGATTATAATATATGATGGATAATGAATGTTTACAAAATATAAAAACCCGCCCATCATGGGATGAATATTTTATGGAAGTTTGCAATGCTATTTCCCGCCGCGCAACATGTGACAGGGGGCGATCTGGCGCAGTAATTGCAAAAGATAATCAACTTTTAGTTACTGGCTATGTTGGCTCACCTGCTGGTTTACCGCATTGCGATGAAGTTGGACACAAGCTAAAAAAAATGGTACACGAAGACGGTCATGAAACAACCCATTGCGTACGAACGGTACATGCAGAACAGAATGCAATATGTCAGGCAGCAAAACGCGGTATAGCTATCAACGGTGCCACACTTTACTGCCGCATGACACCATGTAGAACTTGTGCTATGCTGATAATTAATTGCGGAATTGTCCGCGTTGTCTGTCAACGTCAATATCACGATGCTGCAGATTCTGAAGAGATGTTTAAACAAGCTGGCATAAGACTTGAATATGTGTTTAACGAAATTCAAGAATATAATTAACAGTAATTTTATTAATTTTATAAATCGATGGAGAAAAAATGACAAACATTATTTCAATTTTAAAAGAATGTAATGCGCTTTTAGAAGGGCACTTTTTATTGTCTTCCGGCAGACATTCAGACAAATACTTTCAATGTGCAAGACTATTACAATTTCCCCAAAAAGCAGAAGCTGCACTTACAGAGCTGTCAGAGAAAATAAAAATTGATATCCAAGCCGGAAAATTAAAGGTTGATGCCGTTGTTGGTCCTGCTATGGGAGGAATAATCGTTGCTTATGAATTAGGCAGACTTTTAGACAAACCGGCTTTTTTTACAGAACGCGACGACTCTGGTAATTTTACATTACGACGCGGGTTTGAAGTTCAGTATGGGGAAAATATCTTAATTGCCGAAGATGTCGTTACTACCGGCAAATCTTCGCAAGAAAGCCGTGCAGTTTTAGAAAAAGCCGGTGCTGTAATAAGCGCTATCGCCTGTGTTGTAGACAGACGCGAAGATAATATCATACTTGATCTGCCTTTATATGCTGCAGCAAAAGTCAAAGCAACAAATTGGGATACCGAAAATTGCGAACTTTGTAAAAAAGGCTTACCTTTCATTAAACCAGGTTCCAGAAAAATCTCATAAAAAAGCACTTGCTGCACCCATCGTATTGATTTTTTTGCAAATTTTGTCTACATTAAGTACATTATGTTAGAACAGAATAGATGTTTAGAATCTTTTTTAAAGTCCTTAAGTATCCTCTTTTTGCTGTCGTTGACAACTTGTATGAATCTGCCTTGGGGCGATGCAAACTTTGATGAAGGGTACACAATAACTTCGTTCTATGATCCTGACGGAAATGCAATTATTTGCGAAAAGCGCAAAGCGGATGCCGGTAAAAAAATTTTGGCTGCGATTAAATTAGCCGATGGTTTTGCACTTGATTATGCTGTAGTTACTACGAGTAACGGCGTTTCCATCCCTTTAAATTATGACTTTGCACCGTATATTACTTTTGTTATGCCCTCTGATAACGTTACTATAACCGGTTACTTTGAAGTGCCGCCCGAATTCCCTCCGATGCCCAATCCTCTGCCGGCGGGTATGGCAGCCGCCCTTTTAGTTGACGCAGAGGCAGAGGAGCCGTATCAATTTTTCGGTACATTGCAAGAGGCGCTTGATGCGGCAACAGGCGGCACAATAGATGCCCCCAAGTATGTTTTCCCGTTATGTGATATTGAGCAGACCGAAACAATACTTATCTGGAAGCACGTAGCTCTTTACACACAAGGCGAGTCTGCGCATAAGATTTTTCGAGGCAGCTCATTTAGAGAGAGCCTTTTAAAGATTGCACCAGGGGGAAGCCTAGTGCTAGGCGCGGCGGCTGGCAGCAGCCTTGCCATAGATGGCGGGGCAAACTGGGGCGGCAGCGCACCGGCGAATGGCGCAACAAATACAGGGCTTACCGCAGACGAGGCACTTATAGCGGTGACTGGCACTCTAACACTTAATAAGGGTGCTGTGGTACAAAACAATCACGTAGATGTAATAGCTCAAGGCGGCGGTGTATATGTATACGGAAGCAATGCCGTTTTGACTGTGAAAGGCGGCAAGATATGCAACAATTCTACTAGTGTATCAAATGCTGCAAATTGCGGCGGCGGCGTTTTTCTTGCGGGTGCTGCGCAACTTACCCTAAGCAGCGGAGAGATTAGCGGAAATTACGGCGCGCATATAGGCGGCGGTGTTTGTGTTAGCGACGGAAGTATTTTTACCATGGCGCACGGGGAAGTAAACAATAATAAAACAGGCAATGACGGCGGCGGTATTGCCCTTGAGGGCGGCAAATTTGCAATGACAGGCGGCACTGTATCCAATAATTTTGCTGCAACTAGCGGCGGCGGCATAAGCGCATACTTCTCAGCAACAGTTGAAATTTCAGGCGGCAGCATAAGCAGCAATAAAGCAAGGACTTTAGGCGGCGGTATCCGTTTATGTGAGAATATCTATAGCGATATGACAAATCCTACAATCTTAAATCTAAGCGGCGGAGAAATCACCGGCAACACGGTATCTGAATCACCGTATAAGGGACAGGGTGTGTGTACAGATACTTCGTCGTCGGTAATAGTAAAAATAAATATGTCCGCTAACGCCTTTATTAACGCAAATAACGATGTTTACTTGGCATATCCCAATTACATTACAATAACCGGTGAACTCACTTCGCAAAAATATCCTGTAGCACAGATCACCCCAGAGGACTACATGTCATCTTGGGGTGTTCTGTACCTCTTCGGATCGTATAACTTCACACAAGACGACATCAATAAGCTTACGGTTACAGATAACTCATCAGGCGATAAATACGGCATCAACAGCATGGGCATCTCACGCGGCTTTATTCGTCCAAAAACAGTTTCGCTCACTGTAAACGGACAGACAAACTATTATGCATCTATAGCGGAGGCAGTAGGCGATGCAGCCGCACCCGGTACAACATCGCTTACAAACCCTGCCGTAATTACTGTGTTAAAGGATATTGAGCAAACTACAGGAGTTGCTATTCTTGACGGAATCCACATAAGTCTAACTGTGCCGGAAGGTGAAGATTATTGTGTTAAACGTGCGACAGGAAACACAGGACATCTCTTTACCGTTGGATATGACAGCACCAATAACATATTGAGTAGCCTAGTACTAGGCGCGCCTGAGGGTAGCAGCCTTACTATAGACGGCGCGGCGGAGTGGGTAGGCGGTACGACAACGCCGCCTGATCCTGCACACGGCGCAGCAAGTTCACCTTTTGCATACGCCGCCCTTATTAAGGCTGAGGGCATACTCACATTAAATGAAGGTGCTGTGCTCCAAAACAATAACAACGCTACAGGATCGGGTGACGGCAATGGCGGCGGGGTTTATATAGACGGAAGCTCTGCTGTTTTCAACATGACAGGCGGCAAAATTCGCAACAATAGCGTGACTCATAGCACTGGTAGGGGCGGCGCAGTTTTTATTGACAATGGAGCGCGTTTTACTATGACAGGCGGCGAGATAAGCGGTAATTACGCCAGCACTTACGGCGGCGGTGTGTGTATGATGGGGTCTGTATTCAATATGAAAGGTAATGCTCTGTTGAATCAAGATAACGACGTGTACCTGCATAATGCACAACACATCACCATAACAGGCACGCTCTCACAGAATCCTGCGGCAAATATAAAGTTGTCAACTTCTTTTACCACAGGAACGCAAGTTTTAGGCGGCGACATTGCAACCAACTACAACAAATTTCGGGTAAACGGACAAGCGGGAAAAATCGATACGAACGGTCAGTATGCCCCCTAGCTAAGCCTAGTCTCTATTTCCGTCATTTCTCTAACAAATAAAGATATTCCCTAACAAGAATATCACGAGTACCCTGCACAGCAAGATCGGAAAGATTTCGGCACCCGCGAAAAGTGTTATATGTAGTTTCTAAAACCTGAACTTTACCAAATTTTTTTAACATATTCTTCATTTCATCAAGAGAAATGAATCCTTCGGAGTTAAACGATATAATGACAAATTTTGCTTTTATGTTTGCAACTAAATCTTTTAAAGCAGAATAAGCATATTGTTTTTTGTTATATGCAGAACGATTCCAGTCATCGGGAATGCCTGAAATTTTGCTAACCGCTTTTGGATACTTATTTTCAAGTATCAGATTAAGCATAAAATAATTTGATCCATACGGATGTTGGTTATAAGGCGGATCCAGATATGCTAGGTCTACTTCCGGCACTTCTTTTACAACCAAATTTGAATCTCCATTATGCACCTTATACTCACAATTAAAATTGCTAAAAATGGGAAAGGGCAATGTAATATCCCCTTTTATACGCAAAAGGGCATCGCTGTTACTGCCGCCGAATTGTCCTATGCCCGTTTCTTTGTTCTTATAAAAACCTTTAAATACACCGGAAGTATTTGCGTGGATTGAAGCTTCCGCAATCAAGGGAGCAAGGAAATATTTTTGATATTCAGAGGGAACAGTGTTTATAGAATTCCGCATGGTGTCAATATACATTGCGTTTCTACGGGTATAAAAAAGGCGCTCATTCTTTTGGATATTATTATCGTTTTTAGCTGAATATAGTTCAGTGATAATCCCTTCTTTCAGATTTTTGTTTGCAAGATCTGAAAGAAGGGCGTAATAAATATCCTGCAAAAGTATTATATTTATCTCGTCTTTGTTCGATAAATAACATTCACCGGTAATGGCAGCGTATTTTTCTAAATCATTAACAATAAGAAGGCGGGAAAATTGTTTGCAATGCCTGGCAACGATACCCGATCCGGTAAAAACATCGAAAATATCCAGTTTATCCTTTTGAAGGCGTTCTTGGACAAGATGAATCCCTTTTGTAATAAAGTCCAAAAGGGCGCGCTTGTTTCCAATATAGGTAATTATCTGTTTGGTTAAAAAATCTACATTTTCATACAAATTCATTCAGTTTAGGCACCAGCAACGGCTTAAGCCGATGTTGGTGTTTTCTTTTTTGCTCGATTTAATAATCGTTACGACCGCGCCTTGACTTTTTCATTAGCTTGCGGCGTAAAGCTTTATTTTTGCGGTTAAGGATCGTAGAGGGTTTTTCGTAATACTCGCGTTTTTTATATTCGCGTATAATTCCTTCTTTTTCGACCATTCGTTTAAAACGCTTAATCGCTTTTTCCAGCGGCTCGGTATCGTCAACAACGATATTTGCCAATTGTAACCACCTCCTTCCCTTAATCGGTAAATCTTTCCTTGTATCAGCGTATCATATTTTCCTAGCGTTGTGCAAGCGTGGTTTGTAAAAACACTAAATGATCTAACACGGGGAAGCGGTGTTATTTATGTTATGGATTAGTAAAAGATAGGCACTCACTTATTTAGGGAGCGGGTGTGCCGGATATTTTTACATCCTTACAATTCTATCGCATACCTTTTCGGCAGCTTCAATGTCGTGTGAAACAAAAATTATTGCACTGTTATAATTTTTCCTTATTTGCATAAATAGATTAAGGATAGCAGATTGATTGATCGTATCTAATGCGGTTGTCGGCTCATCAGCAATTAGTAATTTCGGATTATGTACAAGAGACATTGCGATAGTAACACGTTGCAACATTCCACCTGATAATTCAAAAGGGTATTGATTTAGTATTTGTTTTGGATTATCAAGAGCGGCATTTTCTAACATGGCAATGGCAGTTTCGATACATTCATATTTAGTAATATTTTTTTTATGGGCGCGTATCACTTCCACAAATTGCGCTCCTATTGTTCGACTGTGATTTAGACTACCTGCATAATTTTGAGAAAGCATAGCAATATCTTTGCCGCGAATTTGTTGTACATCTTTTGAATAAATTATGCTACCGCTTTTTATAAATCCGGGTTTTTCAACCATGCCGAGGAGTGCCGAGCAAAATACTGTTTTTCCACAACCTGAATCTCCAACTAAACCAACTGCCTGTCCTTGATTTATTTCAAAATTAAAATCATGAACAACATTACCTGCTAGCGGAAAAGAAATTGTTAAATTAGAAACTTTAAGAAGCGGTACCGATATATTATCATTTTGTTGTGGTGCTTTCTTTTTAGAATCATCATTTAGATGATTTAATCTTGGGGACGCCCCATCACGCGCACTCTCTCCTATCATCTGAAACGCCGCTGAAACAGCAATAATGCACACTATTACGGCAATAATCATAAGAGGATTTTCAAAACGTCCTGTTGTTAACATATTACCCCATTCGGGAACCGGCGGCCGCACTCCTAAGCCTAAAAACGACATTGAGGAAACGCTGATTATCACAGACGACATATTTAATGCACCGTAAACAAGCATCGACGGCATCAAATTTGGTGCGATGTGATAAAAAATAATTCGCAAATCAGATGCGCCAAGTGCACGTTCGCCTAATATAAAATCTTTTTCGCGCAATGTGCGGCAAAGACTTCTCGCAATTCGTGCCGGTTCTACCCAATAAACGGCAATCATGGCGATCATCAAAGCACTTATACCGAAGCCTAAAATGCCTGCAATAACTAATGCAAGTATAAAGCTAGGAAAAGAAAGCAGCACATCAATTAAGGTCAAAACAATTACGTCAATTATGCCGCCAAAATATCCGGCGGCAATGCCTGCAATACTACCTAGAACAAGTATAAAAACTTCTATGCTCAAGGCGGTAGTGATAGTTGTTCTTGTTCCGTAAATAAGCCTTGATAATATGCAGCGCCCTTGTTCATCATTTCCCAAAGGATGTTCAAATGAAGGCGAGCGTAAACTTTTTGTAATATCAGTTTTATATGGATCGTGGGGGCTAATTAGAGGGGAGAGAATTGCGATTGCCAAAAATATAATTGCAATGATACTGCCAAAGATAAAAAGTTTTTCGTGTAACAACTTATGATATATTTTTTTCATATTCTTTTTATATTTGTATGCTGCGTCTTATTTTTGGATCTAGGATAATACAGATTATATCACAAAATAGATTTATTATCGTAAATAAGAATACATATAAAATTACACATCCTAGAGCTACAGGATAATCACGTTGTAATAATGCATCAATAAGATAACGGCCAAGACCCGGTATGCTAAAAACTTTTTCTATTACAGCCTGTCCTCCAAGAAGCATTGCAAAACTCATACCCAAAGAGCTTACAATAGGAATTGACGCATTGCGTAAGACGCCAAAGATCAAAATTGTTTTACAGTCAATACCGCGCAGCATTGCAGCCCTTACATATTCGCTCGAGAGTTCTTCC
>BTID01000096.1:0-10090 GCA_036245275.1 Termitinemataceae bacterium | reverse complement strand
GTTTCATATAAGACTCCTCTAAAGAAAAGATTTACGGTTGATGTGTTAGGACACACCTATCCCGTATTATCAGTTATCTTTTTTGGAATCTACCAAAGAGTTAAATTGTCAAAATAGTTTTCTGTAGATTTTTTGATTCTTCATACTTATATTATAGCATAGTCACTCTGTCATAGAGCGCTAGAGTGAAGAAACTATGCAATGATTGGCAAAGTCAGATTGGCGAACCTAGCATTTACAGGCGGTGGGTAATATTTACATCGAACGTTTTTGGAGGTCGCTTAAGTACGAAGACATTTATCTTAACCGGTACGAATCTGTTTCAGATCTAAAAAAAGGACTTATAAAATATTTTGAATTTTATAATACAAAAAGGTTTCATCAATCACCATTGCCCACCGTGCTTGTTTTGGTTATACTTAATGCAGAGGGTTCGCGGTATTGCGGGCTTTTGATTTATTAATTAGGAGGGATATATGGTATCCTACAAAGAATTGGGTTTAGTAAACACTCAGGAAATTTTTAAAAAAGCAGTTTCAGGCGGTTATGCGGTTCCTGCATACAATTTTAACAACATGGAACAGATGCAAGCTATTATTCAGGCATGCGTAGAAACAAAGTCGCCGGTTATTTTGCAGGTTTCCTCAGGTGCGCGCAAATATGCAAACCAAAATCTGTTAAAGAATATGGCAAAAGGTGCTGTTGAATATGCACACGAGCTTGGTGCTGATATTCCGATTGTGTTGCATCTTGATCACGGTGATAGTTTTGAACTTTGCAAAGATTGTATCGAAACAGGATTTTCCAGCGTGATGATCGACGGCTCTCATCTTGCTTATGAAGAAAATGTTGCGCTTACAAAAAAGGTTTGCGATTTTGCACACGCTCAAAAAGATTATGTTAGTGTTGAAGGTGAGTTAGGTGTACTTGCCGGTGTTGAAGATGATGTTAGCTCGGAACATTCACACTATACACTACCTTCTGAGGTTATAGACTTTGTTGGTAAAACGAAAGTTGATTCACTTGCAATTTCTATCGGAACAAGTCATGGCCGCGCAAAGTTTAAACCGGAACAATGTACACGCGATTCAAACGGAATCTTAATTCCGCCGCCGTTACGCTTTGACATTCTTGCAGAAATCGAAAAAAAGATTCCGGGTTTTCCGATTGTTTTGCATGGCTCATCATCTGTGCCTATCCAATATGTAAAGATGATAGAACAATACGGCGGCAAGCTGCCTGATTCTGTCGGTATTCCGGAAGAACAACTCCGTAAAGCAGCAAAGAGTGCCGTTTGCAAAATCAATATTGATTCCGACGGCCGTCTTGCAATGACAGCTTTAATCCGCAAAGTATTTACAGAAAAACCGGATGAGTTTGATCCCCGCAAATATTTGGGACCAGCCCGCGACGAGCTTAAAAAAATGTACGCAGAAAAAAATAAAAATGTACTAGGCTCTGCAGGTCAGGCATAGGTGCTAAAAATCCCAGCTGCTCTGCGGCGGGGGTTTTTATTTGCTTACTCCTGCCTTTAACTCTTCACAAAATTTTATCGTTCTTTCTTTATATTCGGCTTCCGACATATAATTTTTCAAATGTTTATATGCTCGTTTAAAGTCGCACAAATCTGGTCGTGTTTCATATATTGAACACAGATCACCTTGCAAATATTGGCATACACCATTTTTCTGACATGGCCATATTTCAATAAGTGTTTCGATATGCCGACAACACTCGCCGCATTTTGTGCAAATAAATTTTACAGATTCTGTTTCATGGCTATTAGTTTCTGCCATTGAAAGTTCCTTAATATTTCGATTAAATCCTGTTCAAAAACATCACGACTAACATCAACCTTTTCAAGAAAGCATTGCACAATATCAGAGACATTTTTTTTCCCGTCGATAAGTTGAAAAACAGTTGTTGCAGTTTCGTTTAGAAAATCTACACGAAAATCATTGGCATTACAAACAATGCCGATATTATCTTCAATTCTAAATTTTAGATCTTTTCGTACCGGTATATGATCTGCAAGATATGAAAAAGCTGTCATTAGCATACTCCAACCGCATCAAGAGCGGGTAAACATTCCCATCTGTCAAAGTGGTGTCGTCCCTTTTTGGCAAGTGCAGTACCTGCCGCTACGCCTCCTGCTAGTCCTGCACCGGCAGCAGCACCCAGCGCAACACCACCAACAGCCGCTGCCGATGAAGCCGCTAAACCTAATGCTGATGTAAGTGCCATTCCAACTCCAAGCACTGCCGGAATAATAGATGCTGGTTCTTTTGCATAATAAATCACTGGTTTTGAATAAGCTCTTTTCATAAAATCTCTCCTGTTAAAGTATTTTCTCTAATTTCACATATTCTTTTTTAATGATTCTCATTATGAATATGCCTTAACTGCATCAAGGTTTGGTAAACGTGCCCACCCTTCAATAAAATTTCGTCCTTTTTTCTTTGCAAGTGCTGTACCGGCAGCTACGGCACTTGCACTAACAGCAGCAGCACTTGCTGCAACTAATCCGAGAGCCAAAGCAACTGCAGGAATTGCTCCTTCCGGTTCTTTTTTACAATACATTTCTGGTTTTACATAATCTTTTTTCATAAAATCTCCTACACGCATACAGGATCAAGTGAGGGTAAACATTCCCAACTATCAAAATGATGTTTTTTTGCAAGTGCTTTGCCCGCCGCCACACCGCCGCCAACTGCTACCACGCCAGCGGCTGCCCCCATAGCCAGCCCGGCAACTGCCTGTGACACGCCAAGAGCCGCAGCTATTGCAGCCACAGGAACAATTCCTGCTGGCTGTTTCTCGCAATACATTGCCGGTTTTACATAGTTCTTTTTCATAATACAATATCTCCCTCTACATGATTTGTATGCATATTGCTTTTGCCGGAATATACATCAACAGATTCAATATAGGCTTTTACTTTTTCGTTCTGCCAACAATTTTTACTTTTTTGCCATTGCTCATAAAAAGAAGCGTGAGCAACATTTCCCATTACAAAAGGAGCAATACAATCAAGGCGTATGTCACCATTAGGACGAACAATCGCTCCAGATACAGGCAAATCTACAACTCCTTCGAGCTGTGATCTATTTGACATAGATCGTTGTACCAACATACGCCTAGCAAATAGCATTCGTTGTTCCTCAATTATTTGCCACAATTTACCCCTCTGTTCATTGTTCAAAAGCAAATCGCCGTTTATCGCACCACGCCCACTTGGAAATACCTCACCTGTAATAAGCGAAGATGCACCGCAAGCATAAGCAAGTTGTGCCATATTAGGCAAATCATCTAAAGTTTTAGTGGTGATTGTATTAGCTATTGCGAGTGGGATTCCAGCATCTGCGACCATTAACGCTGCATTCACTGCTTTTTCAAAGCTTCCAGAAACTTGTCTAAGTTCGTCATGAGCTTCTGCCGTTGATCCGTCAATCGAAACCTGAATCCATCTGTAACGATATTTTTTTAGCCTTTTTACAATTTCGTTGGTCATTAAAAAACCATTTGTTATAAGCATAAAAACTGTGCCGTCATCATGTAGTATATCCATAATGCTAAAAAGGTCATTCCCAAGTAAAAGTGGTTCACCGCCAGAAATAATACATTCAAATAGACCGCCATGTTTAACAACTTCTTTTGACAGCTCTGTCCAACGCTCTACTGTCATTGCATCCGCTGGAAGATCGCCAGAACGATTATAACAATGCCGGCATTTGAGATTGCAATGTCCTGTTAATTCAAATTGCAATGAGAGCGGCATAGAAAAAGAAGATGGATATATCCCTTTTTCAATAGCCTGTTTTTGTTCGTCAACTGATTTTCTCTGTTGAATTTGCTCTCTGTGGATTTGCTTTTTTAGATATTCTTCCGATTCGCTCAAATTCTGCTCCCATAGTCCACTATATCAGTTTTCCCCACGGTTTGCATATCCTACTTTTCCTTAGCGCACACCCATTTCCGGGGGTGGCGTTACGCCTGCTGCGTCAAAAACATAGTCTGAAGTGCGCGGCGGGGGTTTTCATACTTTTGGAAAAGAATCTTTATATGCAAGCGGCAAAGAGATAACCTTTAAGCGTGATTTTTCGCCGCTCTTTATGCTGATATCTTTTTTTGCGCAGCCTATTGACTTTGCCAAAAACGCCTTCAAGGCGGCATTTGCTTTACCATCTTCTGCAACAGCGGAAATCTTTATTTTTAAATAGCCGTTTTCTACATCAACCATCATGCTTTTTGATGAACCGGCTATAACTTTTATTGATACGTTCATAAAATCGCCGTCAACTTTTATATAGTCATTCATTTTTTGTTACCGCAACTTTTTACGGAAGGCATCCAGTGGAGCTTTCCTATTTTCCATTGCGCACATTCAATTGCCTTATCATCATAAGTGATACGCAGAACCATATTTGCCAATGCACCCGAATAAAAATTTAAAGTTTTCTCTTGCATTATATTGTTTTCGTTAACTGTTTTATCTGATAAGCCAATGTGTGAACAGACAAGCGCTTTTTTAAAGATATATTTTGATGACATATTATCAAGCAAATCAACGGGGCTAAAAGAAAGCACACTGCCAAGTAACAAAAATTTACTTCCGAATTTCTGCACCGCATATTCAGTAGCTGATATTTTTCTTTTTTGATCTTGTGATTGATCCAATATCAAATGACTCAATTTTTGTGCCGACAATTTAAGTTCGTTATCGTCTAACGGTTCATCTACAATAGCAATAGGACAAACAACAGGCAATGGCGACATATATGCATAATCAAGTATGCAAGGCAAAACCATTTGATGTTTAAATTCACGTTGAGGTACAAAAACAACTAAACGGAAATTATCAATATTTTGGTTAGCCATTTTGTACAAAGATGATATTCTTTAATGTTCTCTTTACGCCAACTTTTTTTCCGCCTGCTAAAACTAAATCGTTGTAAAAAGCATCTGCCTTAACTGTAACTTTTTGTTGCTGATACTTTTCAAATTTTTCGCGCTCTTTGTCAAAAACAAACCAATCGTTGCCGTCATTGTCTGTAATTACAAATTCAGTAAATGGCACACTTCCTACAAGACGTACAATTCCAGTTACCATTACCTTCCCGCTTTCTTTTACTGCATTGCCGCTGCCATTGCCCAATGCAAAAACAGGTAGGCAAACCAAAAAAAATATAAAAATTATTGTCGTTGTTTTTATTGTCATAACAACTATATAATATTGAATAGGCTAAAGTTATGCAAGATGTATTTGTATATATTGCGGCACAGGAATATCAATGGGATTTGCTGAATTTGATTCTTACTATAAATCAATTTACAGAGGACGATGGAATGGTCTAAAAAAAGCATTGCTGCAGGAGCGCACGGCATATCAATTTGATGAAAATTTAAAGAAGCCGTATTTTTTGGATTATGCATCGGTGCTTAGCGCTCAAAGTTTGCTAAAACCGTACCTTTCACATCTTGATGATGGTGATGACGGTGCTTTGATTTTGGATGCATGCGCTGCACCCGGCGGAAAAACGCTTGTGTTGGCAAGCGGCTTGGAAAGCCTCTACGGTATGACAGGTCATGATTCAACAGTACCAAAAGTGCTTGCCAATGAAATTTCTCCTAACAGACGGAGGCGTTTAATCAATGTGTTAGACGAATATACCGGCAGCCCATTACGGCAGAGAATTCAGGTAAGCGGTTTTAATGCAGCAGCCGCAGCGGGTAAAAAAAGTAATTTGTCGCGCTTTGCCGGAATACTTTTGGACGCTCCCTGCTCCAGCGAGCGGCATGTGTTGCAGAGCGCAAAATATTTAGAACAATGGACACCGTCACGTCCTGTGTCATTAGCAAAAAGGCAGTGGGCACTTTTGTCGGCGGCATTTTTGATGTTACGCCCCGCCTCGCCTTTGGTCTATTCAACATGCGCAATAACACGGCAAGAAAATGATGATGTTGTAGAGCGCCTCCTTGTAAAATACGGCAGCAATATCAGGATTTGCCCGCCTGATTTTCTGCAAGGCGAGCCTACAACTTACGGAAAAATTATTTTGCCGGACAGATCAGAGGGCATTGGTCCTATGTATGTTGCAAGGTTTGTTAAATTGTAAGGCTCAAGACCGCACTAACAAAACACACTGTTTATTTCACCTAACGCGCACAACCTGTTTTTGTATTTAGCTATATTGTTTTTAAACCACGAAGCGTAGATTCTGTTGCTGCCTGCATCTTTTACCAATAATGTACGCACAAAGTGTTGTGAATATGCGGGCTGCAAACGGTTTGCAGATGCTTCCAGAATCAAGTCTAACGAGTAAGGACGCACATGCGATTTTATATCTACTTCGGCAAGATCTAAACCGCACAAAAATATTTTTCCGGTACATAATGATAATGCAAGGTCTATAGCCGTTGCGCTTACAGTTCCACGCTGCGGAAAATGTAAAGGCAGGGCGCTTTTTTTTTGTAATATAATATCTTGTTCTTTGCTGCCGTCTGCTATAGGCAATATTTTGTAATTTGTTAATTGCGCCGGAATTGCAGCATTTAATGTAATTGCAAAAATTGTTTGCGATACATTAAAGCGAGCGCATTGGTTAAGATGATGTTTTGCCCAATATCCGCCGTCGCTTGCTACTATAATGTCAGGTATAATGCCTCGCGATAAAAAAGCAAACGCGGCAGATGACACTGCTATCAAACAAATTGCACCATCATGGCTTGTGTTCAGCATGTTTTTAATTGCATTAAATTCATTTTCTAATGATGGTCCTGCACCTGCTACAATACAATCTGTCCAATGAGTGTTAATCTTTTTACAAACTTTTTTTATTATAAAAGTATTCCGTTTGATATTTTTTTGCCAACGCACTATGAATGTTTCAGTGGTTCGTTTATTTGCATCGATACGTTTTACAAATTCAACAACAACAGAAAGTAATGCTGTGTAATTATGTTCAAAAACTTGGATCGAAGGCCGCCATTGAATAATTTTTATCTCTGATACTTTTGTATCTTCAATTTCTTTTTCTAAAAACTGTGTGCAATTTGATTGATCTTGAATTGCATCGTGCGTCCACCACGAGGCATCCGCTTTATTCTGTGCATTATCAAAATAAAATTTGCTTAAGTGCAAACTGATAATTTTTGCATGTGGTAATAATTTACGCAAAAAAGGAATAACATAACACAGTCCGCACTCAATTAAAATTAAATATTTTATATTTTCATTTATATTTAGTGATTGCACATAACGTTCTGCTTCTTTTACCGGATCAAAACGCGAGTGTAAATATTTTTCGTCAAATTTACCTGAACATGCAACGGCTTTTTCCACACTGCTTACCTGCGGTTAATAATCTTGTAGTATTTGAATAATATCTTTTGAATTATCCGATTCAAGAAAAAGCAAGGCACTTGTGTTTAGGTTATTGCAAATTCTGTGCGCAACTAAAGCAGCATCAAAATCGGCAGGAAGAAAAACAATTGTTCGGCTGCTTGGAAGACGCAGAACAGCCCCAAAAGCGGCGACTTGTCCGCTTACTATTTTGTAAAACTGACTTTTTCCATTTGCGTTGCAAGAAACAGGCACATCCAAAATAAAACCTTGTATCAATAAATATTTTGACAGATATGCGTCAAGTTTTATTTTAACAGCGTCGAATAATTTCTTATGTTTAGACTGCCTATTCAAACCGAATCCTCTTTGCGACTCTTCGGTTTTATTTTTTTTAGTTAGGGGAAGGCTTCTGATTAAAAGCTCCATTAAATCAAACCTAAATCTTTAAAGACCTTTTTATAAATTTCAAATTGCTCCGAACGTGCAAACTCTTCGATCTTACTTTCAGGCAAAGCCTCTAATAGTTGATCCATATAGCTTAGTACAGTTTGCAATTCTTTTTTAAATTCACCTGTGGGAATACCGCTTTCAGTACTTGTTTTTTCTTCCGGCACATTGTTGTTAACGGAATTATCCATTGCGATTGCAGGTGCGAGTGCAGGATCTATTTCTTCTGTAAGCGGCGGCGGAGTTGAGTCTGCAAGCGGCGGCACACTTTCTTGTTCTGCCAGCGCCTGCGGTTCTGCAGATTCCTCTGCCTCTTTAGTTCCCGGCGTAACTTCTGTGTTAATATCTGCATTATTTAAAATTGAATCTAGCTCGTTACCGGAAAGTGATTCGCTAAAATCACCCGCCGCATCAAATGCTGCCTTATCTTCCGGGCTTAAATCCGGCACAGAAATTTCTGTTTTTTCTTCTTCAGGAATTCCACCTGCTATTTCACCCCAGCTTAAATCATCATTTTCATCTGCTTTTGATTCCGGTTCTGATTCTTCATCACTTAAATCAAGATCAATGTTTTGCGTTTCATCCGGCATGGGGTCATCTGTTATGGCAAGATCAGCACTCACCGGATCATCGCTTGGAGGCATAGGGTCATCTGTTATGGCAAGATCATCACTTAGCGGATCATCACTTGGAGGCATCGGGTCATCTGTTATGGCAAGATCATCACTTAGCGGATCATCACTTGGAGGCATCGGGTCATCTGTTATAGCAAGATCAGCACTCACCGGATCATCGCTTGGAGGCATCGGGTCATCTGTTATGGCAAGATCACCACTCACCGGATCATCGCTTGGAGGCATCGGGTCATCTGTTATGGCAAGATTATCACTTATCGGATCATCGCTTGGAGGCATCGGGTCAGCTACTGAATCTTCTGTTGTTTCAGGAGGCTCCGGTGCTTCCGTATCTATAATTGGTTGATCTGTAATTATCTGATCTGTAATTATCTCATCTTCAATAGATTGCTCTTCAATAGAATGATCTTCAGCTTGCTCTTGTGAAATAGTATCTTCAGTGGTTTCTATTATGTCGGCATTTTTAAAAATATCATTCAGATCATTATCTGACAATGCCTCATCACTTGTATCTGCGCTTTCGCCCTGCGCACCTACATCAATAGAAATATCCGGTGCCGAATCTTCTGCAACGGGTTCTTCTTCGGACGGAGTTGATTCTTCAGCCGGTATGTCTAAGTCTATATTCAGATCAAAGTCTGACGATTCAGCTTCAGTTTTGTCTTCAATCTCCGGCACAGATTCGGAAGTGCCATCTACGTCCAGCATAATTTCTTCTTGTTGCTGAATGTCAAATTGGACGCCGGTATCAGATTGCGTATCTTCGGCTTTAACGTCAACAGATAAATCTAAGTCAATATCAGACGGAGGCTGATGTTCCGCGCCGATTTCGTCAGCTTCGACAGAAACATCAAACATTGAATCGTCAAAGTCTGTGTTTGACTCGGCAGATTCAGTTTTCTGCTCCATTTTGACTGCGCCTAAAACGTTATTTAGTTCGTCGTTTGTAAGGGCTATTGTCTCGTCGCCATCATCTTCAAAAAAGCCGCTTAGAGTCTGTTGTGCTTGTGATTTTTCTTCCGCAATCTGCGCGGCATGGTCTTCTTTGGGTTCATCTAAAGCACCTGCACCCGCATTTTTTGATGCGGATATTGCCGAAAATTCGGACTTTAGCATTTTAATTTCGCTTTTTATTGTAGAAAGTTCGTTGGCAATTTTTAAAAGCAACTCTGTAGAAATCTCAGCGGCAGCTTTTGCGGTATTTTCGTTAGTTTCAGCCGGCAGCTCGTCATTTTTGAATGTATCGGCAGCATTTTCTCCGACAGCACCTTCGGTAAAATCAAAATCCGGCAAAGAATCCAATTCATAGTCCGCATTAAACGAATCTGATTTGTCTTCCGTTGGGTTTTCACCCAATTTTTCATTACTATTAGCCAAAGTTGTTGATGTTGTTATGTAATCTTCGGGCTCACTCTTAACCCAGACCCCGTATTCATCCAATTCATCAGCATTGCCGATTTCACGACGGTCGCTAAAAATTGATGGTTTTTTTGCGCTTTCCATGATTATCCCTTAAGACAGATGTTTCCTTTTAAAATAAATTTACCTTTTATTATCGGCAAATTTTACAAAATATTTAGACTTTTGTTAAGAGGGCAAACAGGCAGGGGGGTATACGGTGACTGGCACCGGATATAAACGCTTATGGTGACTGGCACCAAAA
>BTID01000095.1:0-10899 GCA_036245275.1 Termitinemataceae bacterium | reverse complement strand
TCTTTATGCTGCTAGATGCCGCTTGCCAATTGTATAATTTATATTCACGTCCGCAGTGGGAAAAAGAAAGAGACCTGCATACTTGCCTTTTTATTTTAACAGATAAAGAAGAGCTTAAAGCCGGAGATGGCGTTACAGATCAGGGTGCGTACAAATTGGCAAAAACTTTAAAAGATACAGGAATGTCAGGATCATCTTTTTTTATTTTTGATGCATGCGGGCGCGGGGACACAATGATTATTTCGTCTACAGTTGATAACCTTTTAAAAGATAATGGCGACTATGGTTCTAAAGCACAAAAAAAATTACGTGCTCTGCGCACTACCGCTATGAATTCTGCAGAAAAAACATTAAGCGGGCAGTATCTTTTAATGCCGACACCATTTTCAGATGATATGGGCTTTTTGCGTGCAGGCTTAGTATCACAAACTATTACTGTGCTGCCGAAAAAAGAAGCAATGGATTTTTCCGGACTTGTACGCGCAAACCAGCTTTATAAAACTGCATTGATAAGCAGCGAACAAAAAGAAAAACAAGTAAAACTTGTACTGCCTAAAACTTGGCAATACCTTAACACCAGTTCTGATACTGTAGATAAATTAACCGGTGCAATTTTCCCGTTAATCGTAAAATTTATTTTATCGTTATGCAAATGTTAGTTTGTAATTAACAGCGGGCATAACAAGTGAACATAAACTAACTATAGGAGACTTTATGAAAAAATTATTGAAAAAATTACTATCGATCTGTTTTGCAATGTCTGTATTATCAATATCAGCATGCACTAAACCAAATTTGCCGGCAGGTTTAACTTATACAGTTACCGGCTGGTATAAGTTTTATATAAAAGACAACACAGAAGGAAGTCATACCATATTTGTGGATGATCTCTGCAAGGGCGCCCCTAATTCTTTTGACATAGATGTAAAAAAAGTAAAGGGTGATGCATTACAACCTTACGGCATTACATTGTACAGCAAAACCGGATCGCTTGACTCTTATAAAATTTTAATCACTGTAAATGGTGAGCTTACTATTTTTAAATATATTGCAGGAAATACCGAAGTCGATTTAATAAAAGATGGAGAAAAATCGGATGCGGTTATAAGCGGATATAATAAAACAAATAATATAAAAATTACAAAAGATAATTTTAATTATGTTTTCTTTATAAATGGGCAAGAGGTATATTCGGTTACAGATAACAGGATAGATGCGGACAACATCAACTTTACTGCTTTTACAGAAACTCCACGTAAAAATATAAATATCGAAGATCAAAATATTATCGACAGCGGTCCTATTGATTTTAGATTCCGTATAAATTAGATAAATTATTAAATTGTATGCTAGGTCTTACAAAGTTTTAATTTTTGACGTATAATGAAATTCATAAATGACATCAGAAATATTTTTGCAGGATATTATAAATGCGCTTTCTCTTGGCAGCCTTTACGCGCTTATTGCGATAGGCTACACAATGGTTTACGGTATTCTACGGCTAATAAATTTTGCACATGGTGATGTTTTTATGCTTGGCGGTTATATTGCATTTTATGCGATTAGCGTTTTTTTTATGCCATGGTGGGTTGCCTTTATTGTTGCATTCGGGCTAACAGGAATTTTCGGTATAGGACTTGAACGTGCAGCTTATGCGCCGCTGCGATCATCACCTAAAATATCAATAATGATAAGTGCAATAGGTGCTTCCTTTTTAATGGAAAACCTTGCAACTGTAATTTTCGGCGGACGTCCGAAAGGTTTTCCTGTGCCTGAAATTTTTAATACACCGATACAGATAGGCAATCTTTATGTTGCTATTGTAAGCATCGTTATTCCTGTTATTACAATTGCACTTTTGATTGTGCTGCAATTTCTTGTACACAAAACAAAAACAGGTATGGCAATGCGCGCTGTTTCTACAGATCTAAATGCGGCACGGCTTATGGCAATTGATGTGAACAAAATTGTTTCATGGACATTTGGTATAGGCTCTGTGTTAGCGGCGGTCGGCGGAGTTTTGTGGGCTGTCCGTTATCCGCAATTAAATCCTACAATGGGGATGATGCCGGGTCTAAAGTGCTTTATCGCAGCCGTTATTGGCGGCATAGGCAATATATCAGGCGCTGTGCTAGGCGGTTTTCTTTTGGGTTTTTTGGAAATAATGACAGTTGCATTTTTACCGACTCTTACAGGTTACAGAGATGCATTCGCGTTTATTCTGCTTATCATTGTGCTTATGGTAAAACCTTCAGGCTTGCTTGGTAAAAACCAGATCGAAAAAGTGTAGGAACTAAAATAAGATGAAAAAAAATATCACCGGCAACAAGCGGGCAAACATAGCAGCTGTAGTTATAATGCTTGTTTTTGTTGTGCTATCAGATAAACTTTTTGGATCTTTTGCACTTCGTATTTTTAATCTTTGCGGCATATATATAATTCTAGCTCTTTCATTAAATCTATTAAATGGTTTTACAGGATTGTTTTCTTTAGGGCACTCCGGCTTTATGGCTATAGGCGCTTATGTGTCGGCTCTTTTAACAATGCCTCAGGCTCAAAAATCACTCAATTTTTTTATGACGCCTATCGTTCCATTTCTTGCAAATATAGAGCTGCCTTTTATTCCGGCTCTGATCATTGCAGCTCTTGTTTCCGGCTTGTTTGGATTTTTAATCGGCGCTCCTGTGCTGCGTCTGCGTGATGATTATTTGGCAATTGCCACGCTTGGTTTTTCTGAGATTATCCGTGTAGTACTTACGAATTTGCAAAGTGTTACAAACGGTGCACTAGGGCTAAAAGGTCTGCCTAAATATGCATCAACCTATATGATATGGACAATGGCGGCGCTTACAATTATATTTATGTTCGCACTGATCCGCTCTGCGTGGGGCAGAAATTTTATGGCGGTGCGCGATAACGAAATTGCCGCGCAATCTATGGGCATTGATATTGCAAAAACAAAAATTATCAGTTTTACAATTTCAAGTATGCTTGCAGGTATAGGCGGAGCTCTTTTGGGGCATTTGTATAATACTATCGATCCAAAGATGTTTACATTCAGTCTTACATATAATATTTTATTGATTGTAGTTCTTGGCGGGAACGGCAGCATTACAGGCTCTTGCATAGCAGCTATTATTGTAACGATTGCTATGGAAGCACTGCGCTTCTTAGACGGACCGCTTAACCTCATTGTATTTAAGACACAGGGCTTACCGGGTTTGCGTATGGTTGTCTTTAGCGCACTTTTGTTGATTGTTGTAATTTACAAGCAAACCGGTTTAATGGGTAACAAAGAATTTTCATGGAGTATGCTTCCTGATTTAAAAAAACAATTCATAAGAAAAGGTAATTCATAAAATGCTGGAAACAAAAAAAGTAACAATGCAATTTGGCGGTTTAACTGCCGTTGATAACTTTTCTGTAACTGTAGGAGACAACGAGATCGTAGGGTTGATAGGTCCTAACGGTGCCGGCAAGACTACTGCATTCAACACGATAACAGGAATGTACAGCCCTACAAGCGGCGGCATTTATTTTAACGGCGTTAAAACTTCAGGAAAAAAACCGCATCAAATTACAAAAGAAGGAATTGCAAGAACATTTCAAAACATACGTTTGTTCGGCGAAATGTCGGTTATTGAAAATGTTTTAGTTGCCTCCACTCTGCGTCAAAACCCCGGCTTGATAGAATCTGTGCTGCATCTTCCGGGATATTTAAAGCGGGAAAAATCTGCATACGAAAATGCAATGCGTCTTTTAGAATCTGTAGGTCTTGCAGATAACGTAAATGACAATGCAGTATCGCTGCCTTACGGTAAACAGCGCCGCTTAGAAATTGTCCGCGCCCTTGCAACACAACCAAAACTTTTACTTTTAGACGAGCCTGCAGCCGGTATGAATCCGCAGGAATCAAGAGAGCTTATGGATTTTATTTTACAGATACGGCAAACTTATAATATTGCAGTGCTGCTAATCGAACATCACATGCAAGTGGTTATGGGAATATGTCAACGTTTATATGTGCTGGAATACGGCATTACGATAGCGCAAGGCACCCCTGTCGAAATACAAAAAAATAAAAAAGTTATTGATGCATACTTAGGTGTAGGTGATTGATTTTGAAGGTAATCGAATGTTAAAAATAGAGGGACTATCTGTTTTTTACGGCGGCATACATGCACTGCAAAATGTTGATGTGCAAGTAGAAGACGGCAAAATAATTACTCTTATCGGTGCAAACGGCGCAGGCAAAAGTACACTTTTAAACAGCGTTGTAGGTCTTGTAAAGTGTTCTGCAGGCAAAATTATTTGGAACGGCTGCAACATTACAGGCTTAGACACAAAAGAAATTGTACGCAGCGGTTTAGTGCTTGTACCGGAAGGCAGACATGTCTTTCCTAATCTTACGATAGATGAAAACTTGATGTTAGGCGCTTACTTTAGAACAGATAGTGCAGAGATAAAAAATGACCGTGCGCGGTGCTTTGAATTTTTTCCGCGCCTAAAAGAACGTTTGCGTCAAAGTGCCGGTACACTTTCAGGCGGCGAACAGCAGATGCTTGCTGTTGCACGCGGCTTAATGGCACGTCCATCTTTGCTTATGCTTGACGAACCTTCGTTGGGTTTAGCACCGCTGGTGTCTAAAATGATTTTTGACATTGTACGTGAAATTAACAAAAACGGTACGACTGTTTTATTGATAGAACAAAATGCACATGCTGCTTTAGAGATTGCCGATTATGCCTACGTTTTGGAAACAGGCGTTATCACTATGCAAAATGAAGGAGCTGTTTTACTAAAAGATGATAATGTGCGCAAAGCATATCTTGGTGAAGATTGATTAACCATATTAGGAGATATTTATGACAGGCGGATTTTCTTTATTTACATTGTTTGTGATGGGCGGCATTTTTATGTGGCCCCTTTTGGCGTTTTCGATAGCTACAATAAGCATAATTGTTGAACGTATAATTTATTTTACTTATCACAGTTTGCAAGTTACAGATCTAAAAGATAATGTACGCACATATCTGCGCGAAAATGATATTGAAGGTGCAAAAACATATTTAAAAAATAAAACATCAAAACGTCTTGCTGCGCGCATTCTTCTTGCTATGGTAAAAAATTATAATCTATCTTCCGACCGTATGGAAAAAATTGCAGAACAGGAAGCACAAGGCAGTATTGCCTCGCTGGAAAACGGACTTGACTATCTTACTGCATTAGGATCAATTGCACCGCTTACAGGCTTTTTAGGCACTGTAAGCGGCATGATCGGGGCGTTTCGTTCAATCGCGGAAGCTACGGAAGTAAATGCGCAAATTGTTGCAGGCGGTATTTACGAGGCACTCATTACAACTGTATTCGGTTTGATAATTGCTATTATCGCTATGGTTGCCAACTCATTATTGATTCACACTATAGACAAGTTTGCCGCCGATGTCGAAAAATCCTGCTCTACTATTGTTACCGATAAATACATATTGGAAAGACAAAGCGGAACAGAAAAACAATTGCTGATAGAATAAGTGAATATAATAGCATGAAAATAAAATCAAAGCGGCGCAACGCACTACAGGAAAATTCAGCATTAAGTGATCTTGCTTTTCTTTTAATAATTTATTTTATTGTAATTGCAGGGTTTGATGTCAACAAAGGTTTGCTTATGAATCTTCCTGCAAAAGATTCAAGCCGCCTTGTTGCAAAAGAAGAAATTCTGCGGTACTTTTTAGATGATTCCGGCACTTTATATTTAGGCAGCGATAAAAAAAATATACCAACGGTAGAAAGAGAAATTTCCCGTGCAGTATCGCTTCATCCTAATATGGCAATTGTGTTGGATGTTGCACCGGCAGCACCTTGGCAAAATGTGGTTTCATTTGTCGAGCTTGCCGAGCGGTTAAAAGTGGAAACATTTTCCTTTAAGTTAAAGGCAAGTACTGATCCTGCCGCAGCCGGTGATATATGAAAATAAAATATAAAAGAGCTAATTTACAAGTGCCCATGAACGCAACATGCGATGTTGCATTTCTATTGTTGATATTTATTATGGTAGTCTCTCTTATCAACTATAAGCGCGAAGTCAAAATTGATTACCCTGAAGCAGCTCAATTAGCACAAGAAGTAAAAGCAGATAAAAATCTTTCTATATGGATAAACAAAGAAGGCGAACTTTTTTTAGACGGGGAGCCTAGTGACATTTATAATATCGAAAAGCATTTAGCTGATGTTTACCGAAACGCGCCGGATACAAGAATCCATATTGCCGCCGACAAAAATACAGCATTTAAAAATGTAAACAATGTTGTAGAAATACTGCAATTGCTGGAATACCGTGTTGTAAGTTTTGTTGTGCATGATGACGCAAAATAATCTAAAAAAGTAAAGCGCCATGCTACTTTGCACCATTATTCGTGCCGTAGGGTTTAATACCCCGCCCCTCTGGGGCGTAACAGAGGGTATTAAACCCGCAGTGCAATTCTTCGGGAGAACAAAAATCACCGCCGCTCTGCGGCGGGGATTTTTATTATATATATCAAAAAAAAATTTTTAATGATAAACTAAAAAACTAAAAAAACTAAAAACGGAGGAAAAAATGGCAAAATCTAGTGATTCGGAAAAAATGAAAGGAGGCGCGGAGCTTACAAAAAGCAGTAACGCCAGCATAGAGGACAAAAAAAAGGCATTGGAGGCTGTCCGTCTGCAAATTGAAAAGCAATTCGGGCAGGGTTCGCTTATAAAATTGGGAGCGAATACCGCAGCTATGGGCATAGAAACTATTCCAACCGGTTCTATACGTTTGGACGAGGCTTTGGGAATTGGCGGCTATCCGCGCGGGCGTATTATCGAAATTTATGGACCGGAATCGTCAGGAAAGACTACTTTGGCACTGCATGCTATTGCGGAAGCTCAAAAATTGGGCGGAATAGCGGCATTTGTTGATGCAGAGCATGCCTTGGACCCAATTTATGCCAAAAATTTAGGTGTTGATATTGATAATCTTGAGGTTTCGCAGCCGGATACAGGCGAGCAAGCCCTGGAAATTACAGAAAGCCTTGTTAGATCGGGTGCTGTGGACATCATTGTGGTTGATTCTGTCGCCGCATTGACCCCGCAGGCGGAAATTGAAGGTGAAATGGGTGATTCTCACATGGGTCTACAGGCAAGGTTGATGAGTCAGGCCTTGCGTAAACTTACTGCAATTATTGGAAAATCACATTCAGTTCTGATATTTATCAATCAAATCCGTATGAAAATCGGCATCATGTTCGGTAATCCTGAAACAACTACAGGCGGCAATGCACTAAAATTCTATTCTTCTGTGCGTTTAGATGTCCGTAAATCGGAAACTATCGAAAACGGAAAGGATTCTGATGCAATCGGCAACCGTGTTAAGGTAAAAGTAGTAAAAAACAAGGTCGCGCCGCCTTTCCGCAAGGCAGAGCTGGAAATTATGTTTGGAAAAGGTGTTTCTGCAATAGGCAGCCTATTGGATGCGGCGGTAAAATACGAAATTATTGAAAAAAAGGGCGCTTGGTTCTCTTACGGCGAAGAAAAAGTCGGGCAAGGCAGAGATAACGCACGCGATTATTTGGAAAACAACCTTGAATTTACTGCAGAAGTCGAAAAAAAATTGCGCAAAATTATGTTCCCTGACAGAGAAAACGATACGGTAAGCTATGCAAAGTCAGTTGCAGCCACAAAAGTCCGCTTAGATGCCGACTTAGCTCTTAAAGCTGAAATGAGGGCAGAGCGCATAGCCAAAGAAGAAAAGGCAGCAGCAGCCGCCGCCGCAAAAGAGGAAAAAGCCGCGAAATCAGTTGCTAAAAAAGATACGTCAGAGCCGGCTGCACCTGCAGATGACGGGTTGTTCTAACCGGCTGTTGTTTTAGCCCCTAGGGGAATCGAACCCCTCTTTTAAGATTGAGAATCTCATGTCCTAACCGATAGACGAAGGGGCCGGCACGGGGAGGCAGGCAATTTTTTGAATTGCCTGTTGATAAAGCATAGCACAAACAATTGAGCTGTTACAAGGCGGCAAAAAGGCAGCACAACTGGTGTTTTTATCATCCTACTGTTTAAATAGAAACAGTATATCACCAAAAACGGCTACAATCATCAAACCGGCTATTAAAACGATCCCCACGGTTTGAAACGCAGCAATAAAGCGCGGATTCATAGGGCGGCGGCGCAACAGTTCTACAAAAAATATTACGATTAAGCCGCCGTCTAAAATAGGCAGCGGTAATAAATTCATCACTGCAAGCGCTATAGAAATTATTGCAAGAAAGTTGCCGACACTGCGCAAGCCTTTTCCGATACTTTGTTGGAAGCCTGCTGCGGCTATGTCGCCTGTCATATATGTTATGCGCACGGGACCGGAGACTGCTTTTGTTAAATCAACACCGCCAAACAGAAGCGATAAGCTGTATACCGATGTAGCAAACATTTTCCAAGTTTCAACACTGCCTTTTGCAATGGCGCCTAAGGGTGAATATTTTGGAGTTTTGTAATGCACAGCCTGCCATGCGATTCCTAAGGTATCTTCATTACCTTCACCTAATTGCAGTACCGTATCAAATGTTTTTCCGGCACGCAGCACTTCCAAATTTAGTTGTGCAGTATTTTCCTTATCATCGCCTAGAATTTTTAGTAATTCAACCGTGTAATTAAAATCCTGTCCGTTAATTTTTAGTATACGATCCCCTGCAAGCAAACCGGCAGCCGCTGCCGCAGAATTGTCATCTATATTTTCGATAACAGGGTCTGCCCAAAAATAAATACCTATCTTTCCTGCGCCTGTACTTTTTTCCAGTTCAGGTTTTATTACAAATTGCATTTCTTTTCCGTCACGCAAAACAGTAAATTGCAAATCTTTTTTTGCATTTAAAGCAACAGCAGTTTGTATGTCATAATAATTTTCGATCTTCATTTTATTGATGGCAATAATCTTGTCGCCGCTTAGCAAGCCTGCCCTTTCTGCAGGATATGATTCGCCTGGGTTTATGTCGCTGGCTAAAACAATTCTGTTTTCCATAGTGGTATATTCAAAACCAGCTCCCCATATAACAGAAAAAACTATAACTGCAAACAGCACATTAAAAAAAGGTCCTGCAAATGCAACTAACATTCTAGCTGCAGGATGCGCACCCAAAAAAGTACCCCTATCCTCTTTTACATGATCTTTGTTGTCTTGCCATGCCTTTTGAAAATCGGTATCGCCGCGCATCTTACAATATCCGCCTACAGGAAATAAAGCGATTCTGTATTCAACAGTACCTACTTTTTTCGACAGTATAGTCTTACCCCACCCTAGCGAAAATGCTTCCACATCAATTCCGGCAGCACGCGCCGCAATAAAGTGTCCAAGTTCATGCACAAAAACAACAACTCCAAGTCCTACCAAACCCAAAAGAATTTTTAAAATTATCACTATAACATCCTTACTAATATTAAGATAACTTTCATTAAGTTAATTTTAATTAAGTTAATTGCCATTAAGTTAACCGCCATTAAGTTAATGGGCATTAAGATAATCAGCATTAAAATAAATCAGTATTTGCTGCATAATCTTATACGAATCCAACAGTGGTTTCCAATGCATAATCTAAATCGGCTATAAGATCATTTACGTCTCCTATGCCTACAGAAATACGCAGGAGCTTGTCATTCACGCCTGTAGAAAGACGCATCTCTTCCGGAATGGCAGCGTGTGTCTGTACAAGCGGATATGTCAAAAGCGATTCTACGCCGCCTAAACTTTCCGCAAACAAAATAAGAGATACTCTTTTAAGAACATCCTGAACCTGCTTGGAATCTTTTAAGTAAAACGAAATCATCCCGCCAGCCCCCCGCGTTTGCTTTTGCGAAATGCTGTACTGCGGATGTGTTTTAAAGCCGGGATAAAAAACTTTTTCTATTGCTTTATGTTCTGCAAGATGTTGTGCAATAACCGCCGCATTTTTTTCAATTTTTTCCATACGGATAGGCAATGTTTTTATGCCGCGTAAAGTAAGCCATGCATCAAATGGAGCAAGCGTTGCCCCTTCGCTCATCTGCGCAACTCTAAGCGGTGTTTCTAAATCATCGTTTGCATGAACTATAAAACCGCTAAGTGTGTCATGGTATCCGCTTAAATATTTTGTACCTGAATGAATTACAATATCAGCACCAAGTACAATAGGGTTTTGAAACCATGGCGACAAAAATGTATTATCAACAATCAACAACCCGTTTTTTTTGTGAATAAACTCTGCACAGCGCTCAATATCGGCAACTGTCATCATAGGATTCGAGGGTGTTTCAACAAACAGCGCCTTTGTATTACCGCGCATAGCCTGTTCAATAGCGGCAAAATTGCTTGTGTCAACCCAAGAAAATGAATATCCGTATTTTTCATAATAGTCATTAAAAAGCCGGTAAGTACCGCCGTAAAGATCGGCAGAAACAATAATGTGATCGCCCGGTTTGAAAATTTTAATTAACGCAGAAATTGCACCCATGCCGCTTGAAAATGCAAGGCAGCTTTTTCCGTGTTCGGCAAGAGCAAGTGTTTCTTCCAGCTCTTTACGTGTAGGATTTCCGCACCGTGAATAATCAAAACCTGTAGATTTACCCAATGCAGGATGACGGAAAGTTGCACTCTGATAAATAGGAACGCCTACCGCTCCGGTTTTTTCTTCAAATGAATGTGCGCCATGCACAAAAATTGTTTCGTGATTCATAACACTTCCTGTTTTTATTTTACAACACAAATTTATAAATTGCTTTTGATATTCCGCCGCAGCCGCAGTCCGCAGTGATAAAATCTGCTGTTTGTTTTAGTTCATCACATGCGTTGCCCATTGCTACACCCACGCCTGCATATTGAATCATATCAAGGTCGTTCAAGCTGTC
>BTID01000094.1:0-11310 GCA_036245275.1 Termitinemataceae bacterium | reverse complement strand
CAGTATTTTTTGAAACCATGCGCACGTTTTTATACATGTCTTTTTATGATTCTTGGCATGATTTTCTTGCTGCTATAGATGACCCCGCTGTAAATCGTAGAGGTGTCGGTTAAACTTTGAATTGCTGAGCAATCTTATCTCAGCATTCATTTTTTCCATCAATCACCTTGATCTCATCGTCACTAAGTCCGTAGAGGCAGTAAACCATGTTGTCTATTTTGTTTTCTAATTCTGTTGTGTCTGCATTTGCATCACTCTTTTTTGCGACAAGTATTTCATCGACAATAGTTATTATTTGTTTTTGTTGTTTTTCTGTAGCATTTGGAATTGGCAAGTTTCGTATATGTTCGGGATAAATATGATAGTCACCACCGCGTAAATTAGTTAGCAGTATTGAAGCATATTTTGAGTTTAACACACCCACTAAGTACCGTAAATCCATACTACTAGAGAATGTTTCCATTTCTTTGCGAGTATGATTTGAATAACGTTTTATACTTGCCGTTATACTTTTGTTGGTCACTTCTTTTAAATCTTTCCACAGTATGGCACTGAACATAGAGTCGCTATGAAGGAATTTTGTTTTTTGATCCAAATATACCTGTAAATTACCCAAGCGGTTAAACATCAATTTTGGTTTTTGGTATAATTCTCTAAAAGTTGATCTGCGAAGTTTATCAGGGCAACGCTCTGTATTGTATTCAAGATAGCGAACCTTTTTTACTCGATACTTCTCAATATCTTTTGCTTCAATATATTTACGGCAATGTATTTCATCTCTTGTTTCACTTATTAAATCATCTTTTGTAAATTCGCCTTTTGCGGTGTTTTCATCTGCATTTAATACCATTCCAACACTTATATAACAAAAGTCACCTAAAACTTTCATGTCGGAATGTCTCTGTGAATTTCTTTCTTCGGTTGTCAAATTCCACACTGTTGTTTCTTTGTCTTGAACTAAATCTGAATAAGGCTGCTCGAAAACTTTTGATATTAGTTTTTCTTCGTTTATATTTGATATAAAACAACTACTGCCTTGTTTTGTCTTTTGAATAATGGTAATACAGTTGCTAACAGTTGCGCTGTCAAAAACTTTCGTTCCTTTTAAATCTACAACTTCTTTTAAATTGTATTTGTCAATTATCAATTCTCTAAGTTTTTTTCCGTAATTCTGATTAGTAAACGGATATGGCACGATCATTGTAAACATACCATTTGCCGGAAGTAATTGAATCCCAAGCTCCATGAACGGAATAAATAAATCCCATTTTTGATATAATGTTGTAAACCTTGCAGAATTACTAATTTCATCTCTTAATTTTGGATTTGTTTCAACCATTGCAGGTGCGCTAATATACGGCGGATTCCCCATAACAACATCAAAGCCCTTAAAATTTCCTTCCTCGTTTAAAACTTCAGGGAACTCAAAACGCCATTCAAAAGCGTTCTTGTATATTACACCATTTTCTTTTTCTTCCAGTCTATTTTGGGTAACAAGTATTTTGTCTCCAAGTTCTTTTATCTGTTTTTCCTTTGCGATTTTTTCTTTTTCTGTACATTCAAATAATTCATCTTGTTTTAAATTATCTACCGCAAACAAATACTTTTTTAATTCCAATTTTAGCGGATCGTAGTTTCCGATTTCCACACGAAAGTTGTTTTTTATTTTCGTAATCAATTTTACAAGTTTTTGTTTTTCTGATCTAAATGTTGTGTTTTTGTAAGAGTGTACGGCATCTTGATAATCTTTAATTGTATATTCAATTTTCTGTAATTCGTTTTTTATATCAACATTGAGAGAAAATCTGCTGATCAAGCTGTTGCCGCATTTTATGTTTATATCTATGTTGGGGAATGTTTCAAGCTCGGTATAGTTACTTTCTGCCGTATAATAAGCGTTTTTCAGTAACTCGATCCACAATCGCAGAGCGCAAATTTTTACGGAATTCGGGTTTATATCTACACCGAAAAGGCAGCCTTCGATAATTTTTCGTTTTTCCTCAAATATAGTTTTTTGTATACGTCTGCTCTCTTCATTTTTGTAATTGTATACAAAAAAATCATGGTCTTCATTGAATATCATAAGTTCATCATTTATTACTTCTGCTGAGTAGTCTCTTAACCTTCTCCCTTTTTCGTCGGCAAGAATTCCTAAATCACTTTTTATTGCAATCATTTCATTAAGGGCAGAGACCAAAAAATGTCCGCTGCCAACAGACGGATCACATACGGTAATACTGTTTATGATCTTGTTTGATTGCGTGGTTATATCATCCTCCCGTGAGTTGATAATTTTGGTTTTAAGTTCCTCAAAATCTTTTGCACTCCAACCCTTTATTTCATTAAACTTATTTACCACAACAGGCCGCAATGTTTCTCTGCAAATATAAGTTGTAATAAACCCGGGTGTAAAAAAAGAGCCATCTTTATAGCCGTTTATTTTTTCAAAAATTAGTCCTAACACACTTGCGTTAATTAGAGTTTTATTTTCCTCTTGTATTTCTTCTTTACCTTCACTACTAAAATCATAAGCGTTTAAAAAATCAAAAATATATTTTAAGCAACTAATTTTTTCGGTGCGCTTTTTTCCGGTATTATCTTTTAAAACAGTTAAAGCAAAAACAGGAATGTCATCTTCTTGCAAACCGCGAATTGGAAAATAAGTGTTTTCTTTTTCGGTCATATCAAAAAGAGAGCTGTTTAAATACGGGACATTTTTAAAACGCTCTTTTATATTACTCTCTCTATCCTTAGGTTCTACTGCTAGCACTTTAAAAAAGAGTATATTAAGATCGTTAAAATTAGTTACTTTATTGATGTTTAAAAATGAATAACTAGAGTTTCCGTTTTGATAAGCAAACTGCCCTGATTCTAATAATTTCAAAAACAAAATTCTGTTAATCCATGTTATTACAAGTTCAAGGGCAGTTTCAAAAAGTTTTTCGTCTTCCAAATCGTAGTCTTTTAAATTAAATATAGTTTGTTCAATCAGTGTAGCAGAATTCCTAGACTGTTCTTTATGACGGACTATAAGTTTTTTACCGCCCATCTTTTCTTCCGATAAACCCATAATGTATAACAATTCAGAATAGAAATTTACATTCAGTGTATTGCTATCATTTTCAAAAGGCAGCTTTAATAGATGCTGTGGAGAGAGTAATTTGTAAAGGTCTATGAGTTTGTTGTCTGCTGTTTTGTCGTTTGAGTTAAAAATTGATTCATAATCCTTGACATTAAAGTAAGTGTAATTTAGTTTATCTTTTACTGGCTCGATATATTGAGCGGCAATCTCTTTATAAAAAAAGCCTGTGCCATCGTCAAGAAGTCTCTTGTTGTTGTAATCATTAAAAAGCGCAATTAATTTTTTATCTAAAGCAAAATTTTCTTCAAACTCGGTGCCGTTAAAAATAAACCATTCAATGGTGTTTGTAATGACTAAATATTTTATGCCTAAATTATTGTTTCCGATCCGTTCTCTCAAATAATAGAGCAGCACTTCTTGTAATGCTTTTTTATTTAGGTCATCTTTTGTAATCATTTCACCTTGATTTTTTGGTGCCTTTGTTTCGATAATAACACCTATAGGGCTTTCCGTTGTGTTACCTTCACGAATAACAAGATCTATTTTTCCGGATGTGTTTAAATGATATGTAGGAGCATACCACGTATTTTTAAAAAAATCGCAAACTGAGTTTTTTAGAAATTCTTCACTTTCATCGGAATTATTATTTATTTCATTGAGTAGATTTGCAAAATTGCGCTTGAATAGTTCAACTTGTACCCGCTCCAGTCTAACTTTTATATAAGCCTTGTTAAGCGATTGTTTAATTGATAATTCCGGCATTTTCCACTCCCCCAACGCCTCTTTTGCAATTCCACATAGACCTTCATATTGTAGCATATCATGGAAATTGCATAAAGCGGGGGTGTGCAGAGCGGCAATTCGTGAGAAGATTTTTTATCTGATATTCTTTTTGGGCAAAAAAGTTAAATGCTTTTGCCCTGCCCTGCGCCCCCTTCTTTGATTTTATAAAAATTGATAACATAACATGGTGAAGAAAGCGGCAAGTTTAATAGTTTTTTACGGTGTTTTTTTTATGCTGGTTTTTTTAATATCTGCGGGTACCGGCTTTTTGCAGATTTGGTTAAAAGCGGTGAGTACTATACCCATACAGCATTATCTGGACCTAAAAGATGTAATTGTCGAGCTTGAATGGATTGTGCCGTTTACTCTTTATCTAACCATCATATTTTCTATGAACTATGCTTCCGTAAACGAAACAGCACCGCTTGCGGCGTTTATTATTGTTATAGTTTTGTCGTCATTCTTTACATTTGGTGCTGCTAAGGGGCTTGACAATGCATATAACATGGCATCGCCGCCGCTTGTTATTACCCAAAAACAACTTGGGAAAAGCGGATTGCTTTTGAAACGCGGCACTACTGTGTACACGCTGCTTGACGAGCCGTCTTTAGAAGCGGGCAGCCGTGTTATTTCGATTCCCGGAGAGCCGCTTTTTTACCAGGAACTGCCGCTTGACGAGGCTGGCAACATCATTAAACTTCCCAATGCTCCGTTCAAGGAAAATGCTTTGTTAGGAACAACTGAGCTTACTGATCTGTCTTTAAGCGGAAAATATTTAAGCGCACGCTATGATAACGGCTTGTACAGTTTTGCTGCATGGACACTTGCGTTGATACTTTTTTTAACTTCGCTAAGTTTTCTTTTCCAGATTGGAGAGTGGCACATAGCAAATATTTTTTTAGGGATCATTGTATTCCGCGGCATACTTGCATTTGAAGTTTTTTTTAATTCGGCATCAATACAAACATATATGTATGATTTTTTTAGAGGTGCATTAAGCAAAGATTTGGTAAGCCCTTTTATTTTTACTGTTATTTCAGTTTTAATTTTGATCTATGTATTTCTATACCATGTAGCAAAGGGGAAGAAATAGTATGCTGCGAAGTACACCATTAACAAGAAAAATTACTTCTCCTGCCGGTATATGTATTTTGTACCCGCTTGCAGGCGGCATATTGATTACGATATTCCGTTTGATATTCCCGCGCAGCTCAGAGGTAACTTTGTTGCCATGCTTTACTTTAGGAAACAGTTTAGCCTGCGGCTTTTTAGATTTTATTACTTTTTTTCCTGCGCTGTTTATGTCGGCTCTTGTAATACCCTTTGGCAGAAAGTCAAAAACAGAAAAAGAGTACGGCCGTTTTTCTCCGGAATTTCTTGCTTTATTAAAACCGTCAATAGTCGCGTCTATTGTTGCTGCAGTTTTTTATGGAGTTTTATTTTTGATGTTCCGTCCTTTGGTGTCAGATTATCAGGTTGATATAAAAGTAAAAACACAATTGTTTAAAATTTCAAAAGAAAAAACAGAAGAATTTTCTAGGACGGAACAGTGGAGCGAGGCGGCACATTTTCTTACAATTTGCGATCGTATTTGGCCTGCTGCAACCGGATTTGACAATCTGCGTGAACGAGTGTCAACAGGATTAGAAAAGCAAATTTATGGTGCCAGAGATGCCGCTAAAAAAAACGAAGTTAAAAATAGCGGTAACGGCATACCAAGTTTTACCGGAGTAAATAGTTCGTTAAGTGCAACAGATGCGCTAAATGCATCGCGCAGAGCTTACCGTGAAGAACGCTATTATGACGCACACCGCCTTGCCGTTATTGCCGGACATTTGACAAAAGATGGCGATGCCGAAAAACAGGCCGCAGCACTTGAGGCAAGCCGGGCATGGAATGCAATAAGCCGTTTAGAGCCTTCGCAGGAAGATCGTGACCGTTACAGCATATACAGCGAAAAGCGCGAAGCCTATGAAGCACTTAACAGCGAAGACTGGATACGCGCATATTATATCTTTATGGATTTAGCACAAAAAGTACCAAGCGATCCTGATGTTCAAAAATATCTAAAAGAAAGTGAAGATGGTTTAAATAGCGTTGTGTTTTTTTTGGATGAAATGGAAGCACACACAGGAGATGAGCTTATCAATCCTGTGTTTTCTATTCCGATGCCGGATAGGGAAGGACGTATAGTTATGCGGTTTTCTTCGCTAACAAGCACTGCTGATTTTTCTTACGGTAAAGATATGGAGATTGTTGCTTTTGACAAAATGCGCAAACCCATATACCGTGTTGTAAGCCCCTACATAAAAATACTTCCTGTTATGCTTGGTTCTTATTCGGAAACTGTTATTTACATGAAGTCCATAGACCGCTACGATGAGACAAAACATTGGGATCCGATTTGGAACCGGATAGGTGCGGCAACTGATCTAAGTGCTGCACAAAACAGGACACTACAGCTTGATACACAAATTTTATTGAATATATCATTTGATCAATTCTTGCTTGCCTCTGTTGCCGATGTGAACTATGCAGGTTTTTATTTAAGGGATCTGTGGGAGTCGGCAAATACATTAGAGCCGTTCGGTTATATACCGCAGGTGTTCTATGTAGAAATTATCCGCTGCATGACGGACCCTTTGTTGTTTTTGCCGCTTGCAATGGTTTCGCTGATCATAGGATGGGCATTGCGGACACGTAAAAAAACAGGTGATAGTTTTTATCTTATGTGTGCAGTGCTGCCTATTGTATTTAACGGTTTTGTTTTTATTCTAAGGCAAGTTTTTTATGATTTAGAATTATTTACTGTACTATCATTCGGTTTTGCTGTTGCTATACCAATCTGTATAGCCGGATCGGCAGTGCTTTTCATTTTATCTCTTTTATGCTTAGCGGCACAGAACGGCTAGAATTTTGCTGCAATACGGAGGGCAACTTGCTCGATATACCGCGTGGGGCAGCCTATATTGATGCGTTGAAAGCCGCTGCCTTCCGGTCCGAACATTGTGCCGCCGTCTAAAAAGGCATCTGCACTTAGCATGCGCCGGTCTATTTCGTCATCTGTCAACTTAAATGCGCTAAAGTCCATCCACGGCAAAAATGTAGCTTCTAGTTTGGTTATAAATACTTGCGGCAACTCTTGTACAAAAATACGGCGCAGGGCGGCATCATTTTCCGCTATTTTCTTTAATAGAGCATCCAGCCAGCTCTCTGAGCGTGTGTAGGCAAGCTCAAGAGCTTTAAAGCCCATTATAGGCTGTGCCATTTCTGAATAAATATTTTCATATTCTATGCGGAATTTCCGCCGCAGTGTGTCATTTGGGATGATCGCGTAAGCAAGCAAAAGACCTGCAATATTAAATGTCTTGCTTGCTGATGTACACACAATGGAATTTTGTGCTAGCTCGTCGGAAATTGAAGCAAACACAGTGTGCTTATGCGGC
Organism: Termitinemataceae bacterium; assembly: GCA_036245275.1. Lineage (GTDB taxonomy): Bacteria > Spirochaetota > Spirochaetia > Treponematales > Breznakiellaceae > BTID01. The sequence continues at coordinate 3,999 of BTID01000094.1, read as the reverse complement.
GGCATTACAATATCAAAATGAATTTCATCGCTAAAAATTAAAACATTGTTGTCTATGCAGATACGGCCTACACGTACAAGCTCATCACGGCTCCACACTCTGCCTGTAGGATTTTGCGGACTACAGAACAGTAATACTTTGTTTTTTGGATCCTTTACCTTTTGTTCAAGATCATCAAAATCAATTTCCCAGTGTCCGTTTTTATTTATAAGAGGGTTGCGTACAAGTTTCCGTTTTGCATTTGTTACAGCGGTAAAAAATGGGTAATACACAGGCGGCATTACAATAACGCCGTCTCCTTCTGCTGTGAACGTCCGCACACAATGATAGAGCGCCGGAACAACTCCGGCAGTGTTCAAAATCCACTTGCTCTGTATTTGCCAATTATGACGTTTTTGCAACCAGTGTACAACGGCGGCCTTGTATGCCTCGTTTGGTTTTGTATAGCCTAGAATATTGCCGTCAAGAAATTCTTTTAAGCCTTCCGTGATCTGCGGCGCATTTAGGAATTCCATATCCGCTACTGAATAAGGAATGATGCCGTCCGCAACATGCGGACAGTCACGATGCATCTTTAACCATTTTGACGAACCGGCCTCTGTGCGGTCCACCAGCGTATCAAAATCGAAAGTTCCAGAATCTAATGACGCAGAAGCCGGATTTTTAAAACTGCTGGACAAAAAACTAACGTTTTGAGAATTGGAATCGTCTGCGTGCGCCTGCTTGACCGTATTTCTTGCGTTCAACCATGCGCGGATCGCGGGTTAAGTAGCCGTTTGCACGTAAACTTACCCCATTGGCTTCATCAACTTGGCGAAGTGCCCGCGCTATGCCGTGCCTGCAGGCTCCTGCTTGACCATTTATGCCGCCGCCGTAAACGTTAATTACAATGTCAAACTTATTTTCACCGGATACAACCTTTAAAGGCTGATAAACGATATTAACATGTTCACTTTGAACAAAATATTCGTTTATTGCTTTGCCGTTAACTGTAATTTTGCCACTGCCGTCGCGGATATACACACGGGCGACAGATGTTTTTCTTCTTCCTGTTCCTATACCAAGATCTTTCACAATTTACCCCTTACAACTCTATAAGTTCCGGATTTTGCGCAATATGCGGATGCTCTGTGCCGGCATAAATTTTTACGTTTTTAAGCAACTTGCGTCCTAAAGGCCCTTTTGGAAGCATACCTTTTACAGCCAGCTCTAACGGAGATTCAGGATGGCGTTTTGCCAAACTTGCATAATTTTCCGTCTTTAATCCGCCCGGATAACCGGTATGATGATGATAAAGCTTGTTTTCTTCTTTTCTGCCGCTAATAACGATTTTATCCACGTTAATAACAACAAGAAAATCACCAAGTTCATGGTGAGGTGCAAAAATAGCCTTTTCCTTACCGCGGACAATAGAAGCCGCGCGAGATGCCACCCTACCCAAGTTCTTGCCCTGGGCATCAATAATAAACCATTTCCGCTCTGCTAAAGCGGGTTTTATAAAAATAGTCTTCATAGTTACATAAGTCTGCCGCAAAAGCGATGTTGTGTCAATACCGCGCATTGACATACCGTGCGACAGTTCCGCAGGAGCCTGAAAAAAGCGGATTTTGTTTTGCAGGCTGGCATCTGCAAGATAGCGTAGCTTCACCTGTGTTCCTCTGTGCGCCTCCGTGTTAAAATTCTTTAAATTTGCCATTGTTTTTTGTTGCACCCCGGCTGGGAAAACGGCTGGAAAAACGGCTAGACAAATATTAGTATTAACGGTACTCTTAAGACTAGGTTGCGCTTGTTAGGAGCTTATAATGAACGATGTATATTTAACAGCAATTATTGCCGGTTTGGTTCCCGCAGCATCTTATGTTGTAACAACAATGATCACGACACGCCGCAACAGCGAAGACATCAAGGAACTAAGAATAGAAATTAAATCTCAAGACAGCAAATTTACCACAGCAATTAATGCTCTTAACGACAGATTCTCTGCTATAGAAAGTGATGTCGCCGTGATAAAAGCATTGTGCCAAGAGCGCTCTGATCACATTCACAAACGAACGTCTTAAATACACTGACTAAAGTTATGCAGCTTGCACCTCCCCGCCTATTTGACTATTTTTTTATTATCCTGTATACTAAGTACTATGAAAAAGATATTATTTTTTATAATCATTTTGGTTGTTGTTAGTACGGCTTCCTTTGCGCAAAGAGGTTTTTATGTTGCCGGCGGAACTGGTGTTGCCTTCAATAATTTTTCTTTAAACCCGACAGACATAAACAGGGAAAATAAAAAAACCAATGGAATGCCGTTTGGTATCCCCACAGACTTTAATCTTCGTGATTTGCCCCTTACATTAGAGCTAGGCGGGTATTTTATGGAGTATGTCGGAATGGGGCTTTCTTCGTCCTACAATGTAAACATATCTGCTAAAGCTGGCATAGACCCTTATGCTTTAAAAGTCAACTGGAAAAATCCGCATTTTTTTCTGTTTGTTTTTGGAAACATACCTGTAGGTAATTATCTGCAAATAAATATCGGTGCAGGTCCGCTGCTTTCCTATTACAGCGGGACTGTAGGGAATCATCCTAGCGATATGAAGTATACTCTAAAAGGTTTCGGTATCGGTGTAGGCGGCAGACTAGCGTTTGATGTTATGCTGGGTTCCGGGCTGTATTTTTCATTTGCAACAACCGGCGGCATATCGGCAACAAAAGGTCAGTATATTGAAATTTCTTACGAAGAGCCGGAAAATGGTTATTCGTATACAGGTTCAGTTGCGGGATCAAAGCTGGCACCTCACTTTGCCTTTAAAAAAAGTTATTATATAGCTCCAACTATACTTGTAGGTTATAAATTCGGCTACTGGGGCGGCGAATGATCCCCTCTTAAGTTAATTTTTTCCTGTTCCGCAAAGTTTTTAAAATAATCCGGCAATGGCGCACATACATTGATGATCGTGCCTGCCGGATTTTTTATTGTAAGCTGCGATGCATGCAAAAGCAATCTTTTTAAATTATTTTTTTTACGGAGCAATTTATTTAATTTAAAGGCGCCGTATTTATCATCACCCAATACAGGAAAACCTTTTTGTGCAAGTTGCCGCCGTATTTGGTGCATTCTACCGGTTGCCAACACCAGCTCAAATAGCACAAAGTTATTCGCTTTTGCACAGATTTTATAAAAAGTGCGCGCTTCTTTTTCTGTGCCTTTGATATTGATTGTTGTAAAAAACTCACCTTCGTTTTTAATGTCACTAAAAACATCCTGATTTTCTGCATAGCATAAAGCATAATATTTTTTTTCCGCCTCTTTTTGCGCTATAGCATGGGTATAGTAAGCAGCACACTGCGGTGATTTTGCAGTAAGTATTACACCTGATGTATCTTTATCCAGTCTGTGTACTAAGAGGGGACGCACCGGAAATTCTTTTTCCAGAATCGAATCCAAACTTGTATTCACACCCTGTCCGCCTTGAACGGCTAAGCCTGCCGGCTTATCAAAAATAAAACATGAATCATCTTCGTATAACAGGTTAATACGATTCGCCATTTATATTACGTATTCAGGCTGTAGGCGCGAAGAAAGCATGTGCAGTGATTCCATTACTTTTTTCCGCAATTCAATAAAATCTTCGCTGGCGCGGTTATGTGCAATAGCCGGTTTAACATCAAACATATCAACAATTTTTCCCGGACGCGGTGTCATAATAACTATGCGTGTACTCAGGCAGATCGCCTCGTCAACATCGTGCGTTACCATAATCATTGTGGTACCCGTCCGCTTCCAAATTTCGCGCAACATATCCTGTAATTCTATCCGCTTAAAAGCATCAAGCGCGCCAAGCGGTTCGTCCAGGAGCAGCACTTTTGGATCATTCAACAATGATCTTATGATCGCTACACGCTGTGCCATGCCGCCTGAAATTTCGTGCGGAAATGATTTTTCAAAACCACTAAGACCTATCATATCAATATAATTTTGCACACGATCTTTTTGCTCTGCAT
>BTID01000093.1:0-11737 GCA_036245275.1 Termitinemataceae bacterium | reverse complement strand
GTTAAAATCCAGTGACTCAAACTCTTTACTCATGACAAATTCTTTTTCATCGCTCATATTCCCCTCCCAGAGTTATGCTCTTTGATCTAATTATATCACACTTTCAAATTCTGTGGGTCAAGTTTAGGCGGGGGTTTTTACTTTTTGCTGCGCACTTGTGAAATCATCGACTGCATTTGTGTAAGTGTTTCTTCCGACAGGACGTGCTCCATTTTGCAGGCATCTTCTTCCGCCGCTTTTTCGTTTACACCTAAAATATTTTTTAAAAAATCGGTTAATAGATCGTGGCGCTTTCGTATTTCTGCGGCAAGAATTTTTCCGCTTTCCGTTAAGCTGACTGTGCTGTATCTTTTATGTGTAACTAATTTTTTTTCTTCTAAGGATTTTAACGCAGTTAACACAGCAGGTTTAGAAATTTTTAAACGCTTTGCAATATCCGTTATGCGCACCTCGCCTTCGTCTGAAAGAAAGCTAACCATTTCTAAATAATCTTCCTGCGATTGTGTCATTGTTTGCCTACTGCTTAAAAATCAATGTCTTCATTTTATTATAATTTTTATCAATTGCATAGTAAAAAACAAAAAAACAAAAAAGAGAAATAAAAGCACCGATGGTAACATCACTTAAAAAATGTTTACCCAAAAACATGCGGGATGCCATTGTCGCAAAACCAAATAATAGAGCAGACATTCCAATAAATTTTGTAAGGTTTTTTAGTGCGGGAATGAATCGCCCAAACAGTGTAAACCACACGGCAAGCATTGCAGAAAATGAATGTCCTGACGGGAACGATTTAAAATCATCAGAGACTGCTTTGTTTTGCGGATTATACCATGCACTAAATTGTACGGCTGCATCTGTCATTGTAAAAAATCGCTGCCTGCCGAATTCAATTTTTAATGTCTGCAAAATAAATGATCCTACGGCAACTGTTAAAAAGCCTATTATCGCGGTGCTCAACAGTTCGTTAGGATATTTTTTTGCAAAAGGTAATGTAATAAAAAAAATCAGAATCAATACAATTGCTATAATTATATATGCAAAATAAACAGAAATATTGACATGATCTTGTATTGCAAATACAACATAGCGCATGTTATAAAAAACAAATCCCCCAACAATAACTGCAATGATAGGTGCTGCAATTAGTTTCATTGTTTTATAGTGAACAGCAATTACAGAAAGCACCATAGGAAAAATCATAAGTGTAACTGCAATTTGCGGCAGCATACCAACAGTGCCGAATATTTTTCCAAATTTACTTTGCGGGTTGTAGACAATCTGTGCAATATACAGATCAAAGAAAGTGCCAAGTGCAAGTAAGGTAACAAGAACACAAAAAATTGATATAGCTGTTTTTTTCATTTTAATTCCTATTTTAATATTAAGGTCTGCCAAGCCTTGTAGGAGGCCAAAAACGCACCAACGCTTTTCCTATAACTAAATCTGTATTGATTACACCCCATGTACGAGAATCATTAGTGTTACTACGATCATCGGAAAGTACAAAACATGTATCGCTCTCTACCACAATTTTTTCCATGTTTCCTGAAAACGGAATTGACGAATCCCACAGCGGCGAAATCTGAGGAATATTTATATTGTATGGTTTAGAAGATAATTCAAATTCAGTAAATACATAAGGCTGTCCTGCAGGTTCCACTCGCACAACATAGTTTGTCATAGAAACAGTATCACCGCTTAACGCGATAACACGTTTTATAAACAGACGATCAAGTTTGCCCGGCTTTCCGATTTGCCCTATTGTAAAAAAACGGAAAAGCCTGTCAATTAAAGAATTAAAAAAACCGGTGCTGCCGTTTTGATATTGGTTAATTAAAACAATATCGCCTCGCCGCATTGGCAGTTTAGATAAAGGCACGGAATCCGGCATCATTTTTTGTAAGGCAAACGAATAAAAAATAAAACGGTCGCCGCTTTTAAGATCAGGTTCCATAGAACTGTTTTCTAAAACTTTTATCGAAAACAAATAGTTGGTAAATAAAAAATAGATTGCCAAAAAAATCAGCACTGTAAGCGCGGTTGAACGTATCCGCATGTTTTGACTTTTTTGATCCGCATAAGAATATTTTAAAGATTTGTTAAACAACAATTCTAAATCCTAAATACATAAGTATTACTTTATGCTGCCAAAGCGCAGTACCGGCCAATATTTAAAAGAGCCTTTGCCGAGTATCTTGGAAATTCTAACAGGTCCAAAATACCGTCCGTCGTGCGAATTATCACGGTTATCACCTAATGGCAGGATACGTGTATATGGCACATAACGTCCCTGCACACGCCGTGAATACTCTTTAGCAAACCGCGCCTCCTGCGGGAAAGCTGCCCGCAGTACCTCAAGCCGTTTTGTTTCGTAAGTGATATAATCCGGGTCTTCCATATAAATTGAAGACCCGTCGCGGGCTAGATTAAGAATTTCAGATGGAACACTAATTCCCATATCTGTGTATGCGGCAGTCTTTCCTGCAGCTTCTAAAAACGGGTAGCCGTCTGCGGGCATCAACCTTGTAATATTATGTTTCCAGCCGCGCTGTGCATTATATACAGTTTCTGCAACAACTCTGTCTTCGCCTGCAAAACGCATGTACATATCGCCGCGTTTGTTATAGATTATGTCACCGGGCATACCGATTGCACGCTTAATAAGAAAATGTGCTTTAGGTTTTCCGGCTTCATCTTTGTCAATATCGACAATGGAAAATGTCATCATATAAAGAATACGCTGCACAACATCAAAAACAATTCCTCGTGAATGATAGTCAGGGTTTTCAAAAATGATCACATCGTTACGTGAAGGTTTTATAGGACTTGTCAATTTTGCAACACCGGGTAACATCTCAGGACCATAAACAATTTTGTTGACAAAAATTCTATCGCCAACAAGAAGTGTATCGATCATCGAACCGGAAGGAATTTGATATGCTTGGAAAAGATATTGATTGATTAAGAGCACCACACAAACTGCCCAAATGAACGCTTCTATCCAATCTGCAAGAGCGCTCTTTTTCCGTTGCTTTTCTTTTTTTATATTTTGTATTTTTGCACGGTGTGTAAGATAGCGTTCGGTTATGATTTGAATACGATCAAAAAAATCAGGTTTTGTATTTATTGCTGCTGCCATTAATACAAAGTTAACATATTACCGTATAAATTTCAATAGGCCATGAGGATAAAAATCCCCGCTGCAGAGCGACGGGGATTTTTGTTCTCCCGAAGAGTTGCACTTCGGGTTTAATACCCTCCGTTACGCCGCAGAGCCTGCACGTAGCAGGTGCGTGCGTGTAGTGGGTATTAAACCCTACGGCTCGAATAAACTGATAAATGCGTGTATTGCCTGTAACGCAAATCAAAGTTAAAATAAATTATGTCTATAAATTTTTATTCACTTGGAGCGGCGGGAGAAGTTACCGGTTCTAAGCATGTCATTGAAGTTGACGGCGTGCCGTATCTGGTTGATTGCGGCGCTTTTCAGGGCTCCCGTGCACAGGCGGATAGAAAAAACCGAGAGCTTAAGTTTGCGCCGGACAAGATTGAAAATGTTATTTTAACACACGGTCATTTGGAGCATTGCGGGCTTTTGCCTATGCTGCCTAAAAACGGCTATCGCGGAAATATTTATGCAACCCCTGCGACTCGCGACATTGCTAACCTTATAATGATGGACAGCGCGAACATTCAAGCGCACGATGCTGAACATCAACGCTGGCTTGCTAAAAAACGCCGCGAAAAATTTACTTGGGAGCCGTTGTTTACAGAGCAGGATGCAGTGCAGGCAGCAACTCAATTTGTTTGTATTTCGTATAACCGTCCAATTTTTATAGGTGATGGTGTAAAACTTGAATTTTATGATGCCGGACATATTCTAGGTTCTGCATTTGCGTATCTTACAATCAATAAAAACGGCAAGGAAACACGTATTCTTTGTTCAGGCGATCTTGGACGTAAAAACAAGCCTATTATCCGTGACCCTGCCATTCCGCCTGCGCCTGATTACATAGTGCTAGAATCCACTTACGGCGACCGTCTGCACGACAACCACAACAATGCTATGAAAAAACTTGGCGAAATAGCATGCAGCGCCGTAGAAAAAAAAGGCAAGATCATAATTCCGGCGTTTGCTATCGAACGTACTCAGGAGCTTGTTTACTATTTTCATTTACTTGTTGATGACGGTACGATTCCTGACATCCCGATTTATGTTGATTCACCTATGGCGACTAACGCCACCACGATCTTTCAGGTTCACCCTGAATGTTACAGTGAAGAAGTACATCATGCTTTTATCAAGCATCATAAAAATCCTTTTGGTTTTAACTCACTGCACTTTACAACAAGTCCGGATGAATCAAAAGCACTCAATTCAAAAGAGGGACCGATGGTGATCATAAGTGCAGACGGTATGTGCGAAGCAGGCAGAATTCAATATCATCTAATCAACGGAATTAGCGATCCAAAAAATACAATTTTGCTTGTCGGCTATATGGCAGATCACACACTAGGCAGACGTATTTTAAACCGCGAAACGGAAGTAAAAATTCACGGCGAATGGTTCAAGCGCAAAGCCGAAGTAAACAAAATCAATGCATTCAGTGCCCACGCAGATTATAAAGAATCGCTTGCATGGTTAAAGGCTATTGATACAAGCCGCCTAAAAAATATTTTTTTGGTACACGGTGAACCGCCTGCATCAAAATTCCTAAAACAATTTTTAAATGAAAACGGCTTCCCAAATGTCAGCATCGTGCAGTATGGCGAAACGTACAGTATGTCATAAAATGCAATTTGGAGTTTCTTTATGATAGTGCATGCTGATCTTGATGCTTTTTATGCATCTGTAGAACAGCTTCTTAATCCTGAATATAAAGGCAAACCGGTTATCGTAGGAGGGCTGCCAAACGACAGGCGCAGTGTGGTTTCTACTGCATCTTATGAAGCTAGGGCTTACGGCGTTCATTCGGCAATGCCTATTGTAAAAGCATACGAGCTATGCCCTTGCGGAATTTTTGTACGCGGCAATATGGATTGCTACAAAGAAAAATCAGTGCAAGTTATGAATGTCCTTTTGGAATTTACGCCTGATGTACAGCAAATGTCAATTGATGAAGCGTTTTTAGATATTACCGGAACACAGCGTTTATTTGGAACACCAAGCGAACTTGCAAAGAAATTAAAAAACACTGTAAAAGAAAAAACATCACTTACTATTTCTTTGGGTATTGCGTCTAACAAGTATCTTGCAAAGATTGCCTCTGGAATTTCTAAGCCTGATGGTTTAACAATTATAGAAAATGGTAACGAAGAGAGTTTTATGTTAGATCTGCCTGTAAAAAAAATTTGGGGTGCCGGTAAAAAAACACAAGAAATTTTTAAAAAATACGATCTTAAAACGTGTAAACAAATTTATGATCTATCTTTAGATACACTTGTAAATATTTTTGGAAACTCATTTGGTAATTTTTTATACCGTGCAGTACGCGGTCAGGCTGCGGTAAGTTTTAACCAAGAACCGGCAACACATTCAATAAGCAGTGAACATACTTTTGAATACGATTTATATGATGAGTTTTCAATTGAAAATTCATTGCTCAATATTAGTTACAAACTGATATTCCAAATTTTAGAAAAAGAATTACAAAGCAAAACAGTGCATTTAAAAATACGGTATTCAAATTTTATTACAGAATCTGTACAAACAACATTAACAGGGTATATTACTTCTGTAAATGAATTGTTTACTGTATTAAAATCTTTATTTTATTCAAAATACAGAAAAGGGGACGCTGTGCGTCTAATTGGGGCAGGCTTAATGAATGTTGTAAAAAAAGAATCTGTTCAACAGGATTTATTTGACAACGGTAAAAAGAAAAAAACAGATCTTGAAAAATGTATACACGAAATAAATAAAAAATTTCCAAATGCGAAAATAAAAAAAGCGCGTTTAATTTAATTGCATATCTTGCATTTATCACCATTCTTTGTGTATAGTTAAAAAGTGAGATACGCAATTCTTGGCGGAAGTTTTGATCCTTTTCATATAGGACACGAGATGCTTGCAAAAGAAGTTATAAAACTTGGGTATGACAGAATAATTTTTGTGCCGGCATTTCAGTCTCCGTTTAAAAGTACAAAGCAAAAAGATAATAGTGCAGAACGTGTTGATATGATCCTTGCTGCAATTAGCGGCAATCAACAATTTACAGTTGATATTTGCGAACTAGAACGCGAAGGCATTTCGTATACAATGGATACAATTACTGACATTACAGATCGTTATAAATCGGAAACAAAACACGCAATTGTTTTAGGTGATGATCTGGTTGCTGACTTTGACAAGTGGCTGGGTGCAGAAGATATAACAAAAAAAACTAGTGTTATTATTGCAAAGCGTCATTCACAAACAGTTGATTTTCCTTATCCGCATACAGTATTACATAACCCTATTATAGAAATTTCCTCAAGTGCAATCCGCGAAAATATTGCAAACGGCGACAACTGGGAGGAATTAGTAAACCCTGCGGTTTGCGAAATTATACAGAACAATGGTTACTACGGCTGCAATAAAAAATTAAATGCAAATGATACGAAATACACAAATAACATAAATAACACAAAGAGCACAATAGAAAATACAGTAAGATCTATTTTGAATCAAAAACGTTTTATACATTCACGGAATACGGCGCTTTTAAGTGCAGATCTTTGTAAACATTTTGGTTTAGATCCGAATGCAGGTTACTTAGCAGGTATTACACATGATGTTTGTAAAGATTTAACTGATACTGAAATGATAACACTTGCTAAAAAAGACGGCTTGCCGTTTTCAGAACTGGAACAAAAAAAACCATCGTTACTGCATGGCAGAGCTGCCGCTATTTATATTCAGGAAATATTTCATATAACAGATAGTGATATTATACAGGCAGTGCGTTACCATACATTTTGTAAATCTTCTATGTGCAATCTTGCTAAAATAATTTACTTAACCGACAAGATTGAAGTTGGGCGTACAACTGTAGAGGGCAAACTTAGGCAGCTTGCATTTACAGAACAGGGTGCCGCACTAACACTTGATGAACTTTTTAATATTGTCTTTGATGCGACACAAAAATATCTTTTGGATAATGGTATGGAAAGAGCATGATAAAAAAAACAATTGATATAAGTTTAATTCTTTTGATTTCAATAGGTTTTATAGTCATAGGCGGAATATTTGTTTTATTTTGGACAATTAACCGCGATCCTATCGAGGCAGATTTAATTGATGACCGTGTTATTACCAGTTTGTTTATATTTGAAAACGGAAATACACCGATTGGTGCTTATGTGATGTTGTTTTATCCGGCAAATAAGAACGTAGCAGTTTTTGAAATTAACGGCGAAGTAGGTTTAATTATTGATGAGGTAAACTTGGTAGACCGCATCGATTCTGTATATAAAAGCGGCCGCATAAATCCGTTTATCCGCGAGATCGAAAAATTGCTTGCATTAAAAATAAGGTATACTTATGTTTTTACTTTAGAGCAAGCTGCAAATGTTTCCGATATTTTACAAGGTGTTACCGTTTTTATTCCAAGCCCTGTAGCATTTTATAATAGTGCAAATTCTGTTATATTTCCTTCCGGTATTGTAAAACTGGACGGTTCAAAACTAAAATCATATCTTACTTTTGATGAGCCGGATTATGATATAGAACAGATTAGGCAACGCAATCAACGGTTTTTTTTGGGATTTATAAAACGGATTGTTGAACAAAAAGATTATCTGAATATTCCGCAGGTAAATGATACGTTTGTGCGGTTTGTAAAAGTCAATATGAACAAAAAAGCAATTAAACGTTTTTTTAACGAATTAAGCGGTATTGATATTGACAGGCTTACTGTTAAAACAATAAGCGGAAATTACCGCGTTGTTTCGGGCAAAACATTGTTGATCCCTCACTATGACGGCAGTCTTATAAAAGAAATTATAAATCAAACACTAAGCTCCCTTACCAGAAAAATAAATTCAAAAGATGGTGAGCGTGTTTGGACGGTAGAAGTTTTAAATGGAACTGCTACTGTAGGTCTTGCTGCACACACTGCAGAATTGATTAAAAGTTTTGGGTATGAGGTTATCAGTATAGGAAATGCCGACAATAACGATTATGATAAAACAGAAGTTATCAACCGCACAGGTACGGAAGACAGCGCTCAAATATTTGCAGATATTATAAGCTGTAAAAATATTATAAACGAATCATCTACCGGTGATAACAGCAATCAAACGCTTGTTGATATAAACGACTATGAATATAAAGCCGATTTTACATTGATCATAGGGAGTGATTTTAATGGCCGATACACCCAAAACTAAAAAACAAAAAACAAAAAATACTGCAGCAAACAAAACATCCGGTTTTGACACAGCAAAAGAGTTATGCGAATTATTAAAAGAGCATAACGGCGGTGATGTTACACTTATTGATCTGCGGAATATTCCTATGTGGACAGATTTTTTTATTATAGTAACTGTAACAAGCAGCACACATCTTGGCGGATTAGAACGCCGCATAAAGGAAAAAGTTAAGGAAAAAAATCTGGGACTTTTACGCAGTCATAAAAAATCTGCAAAGGATGATGACTGGCAATTTTGTGACCTTGGCGATATAGTTATTCATTTGATGAGCGAAAAATCAAGAGCTTTTTACGATCTTGAACGTCTATGGACAGACGGTGTAATTACCAAGTTCTAACGTTGACACATCAAAATTGACACATCAAAATTGCGCCTTGTGAATTATATAAAAAGGGGATATAATATTATTATGCAGGCGGCAATAATGACAGCGTTTAAATTGAATTATGCACGAATAAAAATCCACGCCGCAGAGCGGCGGGGTATTTTTGTTCTCCCGGAGAATTGCACTGCGGGTTTAATACCCTCTGTCTCGCCGCAGAGCGGCGGGGTATTAAACCCTTCGGCACGAATAATTTTTCTCTTCTTGTTATGCGCTATTACTGTGAACGCCAAAGCCGACAGTTTGCGGGTTCTGATTAAAGATTCACTTTCAGTTTCTACAACCAATACAGAAGGTGTAAAGGTTCAGCTTTCAAATAACGATTCTGCTTTAATAAGTTTGCTTGGTGATACAAGGTTTATACGCGGTATAGAACTTGAATTAACGGCACCTCAAATATGGCTGCCTAATCAGGGTGCATTGGCAATAGGCATTTACAATGAATTAGAGCCTCAAATACCAACAATGCACTCTGAAATACGCTGCAAACGTCTACGGTTTGATCCTATACCAAACAAGATACAAACAGTATATCAAATTCCTCTTAAAAAAAATCATGGTTTGCGCAGTACGCCTTACGTAACTGTTTTGCAAGATATTGTGCCGCCGCAAGCGTTTCCTTTGCTTTTTAGAATTGCTCCAATTGTAAAAGAAATAAATGGCGATATAGAAAATATACGTTTTGTACTTAATGTAAAACCGATTTTTAGTGATGAAGGCATTGTCCGCATAAAACTTTTGTATCCTGACGGTAAACAATTCGGACCTGTTGCAGTCCTAATTGACGACAATATTGTAAGCACTCCGCTTGGGGAAACTTTTTTAAATGAAGGTGAACACTACATAACAATATTGTCCACCGATTACAGAAGTGAAAACCGCCGCTTTATTGTGGAAAGCGGCAAAATTCTAGACCTTTCTATAAGTTTGCATGACTTAACTCCTGTAATGTTTTTTGAAGCGCCTACCAGGGCATTAATTTTTATTGACGGAAATCTTGTCCACAATGTAACTGCCCCGATTAATGTATATCCGGGATTACACGAAATAAAAATTCAGGTAAGTGATTATGCAATTGTCAGGACTATCAATGTTCAAAAAGGTAAAACCTACCGTGTTGCATTCACTGTTGATCTAGATGTGCTGGAAGAATAGAACATTAATTATTGCTAAGATACTTTAACCACAGATAACACAGAAAAGATACAGGAAGCCGACCTAGACCTTATGGGGGATAGCGGTTTGGGTGTTCCTGACTGGGAGCCTATTGGCATAAACACAGACACTGCACGATTTGCCGGCACTTTTGACGGAGACGGCTCAGAAAGCGGAAAATACTGGAAAGAAGGCACTGCAGACGGCAAGAGCTTGCCTAAGTTGTGGTGGGAAAAATAAGACCTGATCTGTTAAATTAGAACGAACACCCCGTTGCGGCGGAGATTTTTATTCGTGCCGTAGGGTTTAATACCCCCGCCCCTTTGGGGCGTTACAGAGGGTATTAAACCCGCAGTGCAATTCTTCGGGAGAACAAAAATCTCCGCTGCTCTGCGGCGGAGATTTTTATTTGTTCCTTGCCAACTGTGCCTCAAGTTCGGCAATTCGGGAATCCTTTTCCGACAATGCGACAGCTTGCTCTTTGATAATTTCATCAGCTTCTGCTTTAGCTCTGGCTTCACCCTCTGCAAGACCTTCTACCCTGCCTTCTGCAATGCCTGCGGCTCTACCTTCCGCAAGACCTGCGGCTCTGCCTTCCTCAAGACCCTCCGCTCTGCCCTCTGCTAGGGCGGTGTCTTTCATGTCGGCTATGTCCATGCGCAGCATTTGGCGGGATAGGGCAATGAATCGTAACTTTTGCCTCAAACTTAAACGTCTAACCTTTACCCCTATCTTTCCTATCTGCGGATATTCTTTTGTTAACATCTCAAAATCCTCCTCGCTTTTGCATAAAAAGCATTGCAACAATGGCCAAAGTGCCGTCCCGTCATTCTCTTTGGGCACCTTTGGTAGCTCTATGGTAACATATTTTACGATTTCGGTAAACGGCTCGCTGGTTTTTTCGTTCAGTATCGAAAATCTGTTTAAATACTCAGTATTATTTGGGAACAAAACATAGTTGCAAATAGCAATACTGATTGTTTGATTGATTTTTTCATATTTGTCGCCGCTTACGATCTGATCGGTTATCAGTTTTGACTGATAATATACTATCCTCACGCAAAATCCGTTTAATTTTTCAACCTGCATCTCTAAATCAATTATTTTACCGGATTTGGTTTCTATTTTGATATCCAAAATGCCCTGTTTGTCTTTCTGGAACGCACGTTTTAGAAATGGATTTAAGATAGAGATTTTTTCATACTCCTGTGCCGGTATATCCAAAACAGCTTTTAACAACTGTTCAAGACTTTCTGTATCCTTTCTGTCGCCAAACACTCCTTTAAAAACATAATCATAAGTTAACGGCACGAACAACGCTTTCCTTTTTTTACGCTTTTTCATAAGACCTCCAAAAAAAATATTTTCCTCCCACATATAATAATGGTGCAAAGTAGCATAGCGCTTTACTTTTTTGGAATTTTTTTTGTCATTTCTATTGAACGTTGCCAAAATATTGCCCCCCCTAAAGGTTGCAACAAAAAATAATGGCAAATTTAACACAGAGTAAAAGGAGGTACACAGAGAGGGAAGATTTGATGAACTTTTCTTTCCCTCTTTGTCTTCCCTCTGTGTTCCTCTGTGAACTCTGTGTTAAAATTCTTTAAAGTGCCTCCGTGTTAAAATTCTTTAAATGCGCCATTAAAAATTGCAGCACCCCTTGCCTTTTTCCCCGATATATAGTATACTAAAACTGTGCCGTTAGGCATAAATCTTTTTTTAAGGAGTCAGATATGACGTTCAAAAATCAAGTCTTTTTAAAGCAGTGTAAAGCAAGATGTTTTA
>BTID01000092.1:0-11899 GCA_036245275.1 Termitinemataceae bacterium | reverse complement strand
CACTTGATTATTCAGTACCTGATGATATATATTTAAACAAAAGGCATGATATGCCGACAATGAAAGTGGCTTAACACACCTACTTTTTTAAATTTTTTTGTATAAAAAATTCGGCGCACTTCAATCTACAATCAAAAGAAATTATCGGTTCTTCTGCAGATGGAACTGTTTTACACAAGGATGTAATTCGGCAGAATGCAAAGCCCGGTGATTATATTAAGCGACAAAAAGGTGAAGAACGTGGTCAAATTAAAATTCTACAACAAGTAGATATTGATTATTCAAAAAATGAAGTTGCACGTATGGATAAGGAGTTGTTAGATATTAGTCCTGGTTCAGTTCGATCTTTACTTACTGAAATTGTAAATGAACAAGATTTTGAATTAACAGGAAAACCCACGGCGGTTGAAGAAGTAAACTATGATCAAATAAGGGGACGTGTTGTTGAATTTGTCAGCGACATTCGAAATGGTAAGCAAATAATTTTAATTGTTGCAAACAAAAATAATAAAGCCTATTTTGATTCCAAATATCACAATCCACCTTGGTTAAAAAGTATCAACAAAGTACCGCCTGACCTTGTTGCTTTTACATTAGCAAAAAAAATTGATAACACTACTCGTAATGAAATATTTAGTTTTAGCGAAGATGTTGAAGGCACAAAAAATATACTTATGCAAGTTAAAGAAGCGGCAAAACCGCCGCCACCGCCGCCACCGCCGCCTCCTAAGCCGCCAAAACCATTAAAAAGTTCACGTAAACCTGTAGTCGGACCATTTTTAAAATCTATACTTAACACAAACAAAATATGGATGTTTATGGATGTATATGGCGGTCTAATAAATAAAGAAGACTATCACTTGGGACTTCGCTACCTATTTAATATTAACTTAAAGTATTTTGGAAATTTTTCTTTTGGTGCAGCTTTTGAATTTTACAACCATTATGATTTGTTTTCTATAACTCCAAATGTGCCAATCATATATGGTTATGATTTCGGAAAAGATGGATTTCATACATTTTTATACGGGGGTATCAACTTAGGTGTAGATTTACTTTCTATTGCGTTCAGCGAAGAAGTTAAGTTTCTAGGATATTATATTTTTGGTGCAAAAGCGTATATTACCTATTTCGGTTTATTTGCAGAATATCGTATTCCAATGATTCCAAGTGACTTATATTATGGATATAACAAATTGTCGCTTGGAGTGACTTTAAGTATCTATGATTAAATATTCAATTGAGGCATGATAGACTTTTTTGTGTGGAGATGTTGCTTTCACATTAAGTCAGTGATTGAAAATAACATTTACATTATTACTGTGGAGATATAGTATAATTCCATTCTCCGTGAAATTTATGCGGTTTTATGTTGATTAAATTATAATCTTCATCTTTGACAATTTTTTTTGTTTTATATGTATTTTTATCAAGAACACATTTTACAACCAATCCTTTTTCTGTTTTGGTAGCATTTATCAGATTGGTAATAACAGACATATCTTTAGTAAATTTTATTTTCAATCAGTCACTAAACCGCTATATCAGTCAGACTTCTGCAAACACATCTGCGATATTTAGATAAAACCCATCAAAGATGTTTACAGGCACGCTTGTTGCAAGTATACAACCAGTTGATGCCTTGATGCGCTCTTGTGTAGGTAACTCATAAGTAAAATGTTTTTCAATCATACTGTTCTTAAATAGATATACGAATACCGTTTTTTCTTCAGGCGAAACGATCCAGTATTCACGCACGTTTCTGTTCATATATAAATTAAATTTTCTCACAGTATCTACAGAAGCTGTTGAAGGAGATAGCACTTCGATAAGCCAATCCGGCACACCCCTGCAGCCTTCGCTCCCGCGTTTTGCAGGATCGCAAATAACCGTAATATCCGGCTGCACAACAGTTGTGTCGCTCTCATCTTCTTTGTAATCAATGCGTACATCGTAGGGGGCAGGGCGTACCTTGCAGGGTTTTCCATGTAAAAAGTTTGCAATTTGCCTGTGCATTTCACCTAGCACAGCCTGATGTTTATCACTAGGTGCAGCCATCGCATAAGCTTCGCCTTCTATAATCTCGTAGCGCCCCCCAACATCAAGTTCCCATGACTTGTAGTCGGCGTATGTCCATGGTCTGTCATTGTTTTCCACTAAAAGTGCATCACTCATAAAGTAATTGTATGGAGAAAAATAAAAACTGTAAAGCGGAAGAGTGAAGCGGCAGAGAATGTGAGATATTGACTTATAAGTGAACAGAATGTTAGACTGTAGAAACGTCCCTTATGGGTATAGCATAAACGCTAAATAACTAGGAGTTTTAGATGCGAGTAGAATACATTAATCCTTTTGTTGAGGCAACGTACAACGTATTAAAAGAGGTTCTTAATACAGACGGGTCAAAAGACCCGGACACACTGGTAAAACGCGGCGACCTCTTTCTAAAGGAAGCTTCAATGCAGATTATGGGTGTTGCAGCCCTTGTAGGTTTGGCAGGTGATGTCGAAGGGCGGGTGCTTTTTGATATGAGCAAAGATACTGCTTTGAAGGTTGCCGGCGAAATGAACGGCGGCGAAGTTTTTACATCATTGGATGATATGGCAAAGGCTACAATTACAGAGCTTGCCAATATGATTACCGCTCAGGCTGTTACAAAACTGCACGAACTAGGGTTTAAGTTTGACCTTACTCCACCTGCACTTTTTTCCGGTGAAAATATGGAAATTTCAAATACCTTAAAAGTTGAGGCTCTAATTGTTCCTATGGAAATGGGTCCATTGGGCAAGATCGAAGTAAACGTTGTAATCCGCGAACGATTATAAATTAGGGGGCGGCTAGCTCAGTTGGTTAGAGTGCCAGTATGACACGCTGGAGGTCACAAGTTCGATTCTTGTGTCGCCCATTCCCTAAATTTTAAAGATATATAACATGCTTTTATGAACACAAAAAAACAAACACAGATTTACGAAGGTAAAGCAAAAAAGGTTTTTAGAACCGATTCTTCAGATTACTTTATAGTCGAATACAAAGATGATGCAACAGCGGGTAACGGTGCAAAAAAGGGCACCATAGTGGGCAAGGGTGTAATCAATAATCGCGTAACGAATCATTTGATGCAGCTTTTGGAGCGCAACGGCATACCTACACATTTTGTGGAGGAAATTAACGAGAGCGAAACGCTTGTCCGTGCCGTGCAGATAGTCCCCTTAGAAGTGATCGTGCGCAACATCGCCGCAGGCAGTCTTGCAGCACGTCTTGGTTTGAAAGAAGGTACAAAATTAGGCCATACGGTGCTTGAATACTGCTACAAAGATGATGCCTTAGGCGACCCTATGGTCAATGAGTACCACATAGCTGCTATGCGCTGGGCAACAAAAGATGAATTAAAAACAATTGCTGAATTTTCGTTTAAAATAAATGAGATACTTGGTGCATACTTAAAAGATGCAGGCATTGAGCTAATAGACTTTAAACTTGAATACGGCCGCACAAAAGAAGGCAGAATAATTCTAGCCGACGAAATCTCGCCTGATACATGCCGTTTTTGGGACACTATTACAAAAGAAAAACTTGACAAAGACCGCTTTCGCCGCGATCTAGGCGGTGTAGAAGATGCGTACAAGGAAGTACTAAAACGTCTTATGCCTGATCTTCATTAGGCTTCGATAGCTACACAATAGATACCCGATACTACTTGAGGCTAACACGATTCGAACGTGCGACCTTCAGATCCGCAATCTGATGCTCTATCCAACTGAGCTATAACCTCGTGATTGATTTACACCAATCTTCCGGAGCAAGAGGGATTTGAACCCTCGGTACCCTTACGAGTACACGTCCTTAGCAGGGACGCACCTTCGGCCTCTCGGTCATCGCTCCAAGTATACAACCAGTTATTATTTTAGCAAAAACTTTGTTGATAAGTCAAGCTATATATGCTGCCCTAAACTTTCTACAAGTTTGTTGTTATCCGGCTTTCCGCGTATAGCAAGCCGGATATATGAATTATCAGGGATGCCTTTTTTACCGCTAAGATCTTTTATAAAAATATTGTGCTTATTTAAAAGATCTTCTGCAAGTTCTTGCGCAGTGCCGTTTTCTAACTTGCATAAAAAATAGTTAGCCTGCGAAGGATAAACATAAAAAAGTTTTGTATCTTCCAGCAATTTTTTAAAACGCATCCGTTCTGCGGCAATTTTCTTGCAAGCAATGCGGTAGTCTTTTTGATACTTGCCGATAATCTGCAAAAAATATTCACCAAAAGAATTGATGTTCCAAATAGAAAGATTTTTTCTAGCCATTTGTATCAGTGTTCTGTTACTACAGGCTAGTACACCAAGACGTATACCCGGTATGCCGTAACTTTTACTTAAAGATTTTATAACAATCATATTTGAATATTCATCTAATATTGATTGGTTTAACAATGAGGCATCTTCTTCTGCATCTGCAAAATCAACAAATGATTCATCCAAAATAAGATTTTTATTTTGTTGTTTTAATACCGCTGCAAGTTCAATAATGTCTGCTTTGCAAATAAAATTACCGCTTGGATTATCAGGGTTTAACAAAACAATGTTGTTACAGTCTTTAGAAAATTTAATAAGATCATCTTTTGTATACGAAAAGTTTTTTGGTACAAATTGAATGATTTTATTTGCAGCAAAACTTTCGGGATATTCATTAAATGTAGGATATATAACACCTATGCTGCCTTTTATAAGAGGTGCAAGCGCACGGATCAATTCTGCAGCACCGTTGCCGGTAAGTACACAGTCTTCTTCGATATTAAATAATTTTGCGGACAATAAATTTTGTGTATTTAAGCCTGAAGGATAATTTGACAACAGTTCATTAAAACAAGATTTTATTTCGGCAAGCATCTGTGTTGTCGGAAAATACGGATTTACCAAATAACAAAAATCCAAAAGACCCGGATAGCGCCAGTAACCGCCGTAACAAGACGCGATACGCTTTAAACGCATTGCAGAGTCGAGAGTAAAAATTGTTTCTGCAATTGCCTTATCTTGGGCATCATCTATTTCGTACCACTTTTGTCCGGTAAGTACAAAAGCTTTTAATTCGTTTTTGTCTAAAGTTGTAATTATGCGCAATACCTGTTCGTAATACTCGTTGTTACCCATAGCGTGGGAATATGCTTCTAAAAACGGCACATAAGTATCGCGTAAAAAATCGCGCGAAAATTTATAGATGTTTACAGTTTTGTAATATGAATCTGTATCGTTATAATTAAATATTTTTTTTGGAATAAATGCAGCAATGATATTATCGTCTGCAAGTTTAACAACAGTGCCGTCCATCCATGCTTGCCAATGAGCAACTGCCGCAATTGTAGGATCACTGCAATTTAGCATGCCTTTAACAAGACTGTTTTCAAAAATTAAATCGCTTTCCATAAGAAGCGTATCATCTTGCAGCAAATAATCTTTTGCAAGGTACAGCGAATAGATATTATTAGTTTTATCATAAATGTCGTTTGATACATAAATGATGTCGATGTTCTTATAACGCTTGCCGACAAATGAAATTACATTTTCTTTTTTGTAACCAACCACAATGATACATTTTGTTATACCGGCTTCGTCTAACGCATCCAAAGAACGTTCAATTAAAGTGCGTCCGTTTACCGGCAGCATACACTTTGTATTGTTTTTTGTGTACTTGCCAAGACGATTCCCCATACCCGCAGCAAGAATTACAGCCTGCATAAGATTACCAACCTTGTTTTATTCATTGTTAAATTTTAACTTATTAAACTGAATATGTTAAGGCGCACAGCAGTGCTTTACCTTACCTGCAAAAACAATTTAAAATAATATATGCAGGACAATTTATTCTTTTTTGAATCAACAGAATCGGAAAGACAAAAATCGGCAACAAAACCGCAAGGGCGTAAAAAAAAATCTACAAAGGCTGCACAGCCTGTTATAGAAAAAAATTCAGGATTTTCTGATTGCGATCAATTATTTCAAATATGTCAAAGCATAGATTTATTTTTAACCGATAGCGATAAAAAAAACACAAGCAAAAAAAATCATACACCGGATGAGTACAAAAAATTCGTATCGTCAATATATAGCGGATATTTAAAAATAGATGAACAAGATCCTGTATGGAAATTATTAAAATATTTAGAAGAAAAAACAGATTTTTTTTATGCACCGGCATCTACACAGTATCATGGATCTGTACAGTGCGGTCTAGTAAAACATTCGTTGTTTGTGCTGTATTGGTGTCTTAAACTTGGATCTGTTATGCTTCCGGCAGTCCCTAATTATACGCATCTTGCTACAGCTTCCTTGTTTCACGATCTGTGCAAAGTAAATATGTACGAAGAAAAAACACGAAATGTAAAAGACGAAAAAACAGGACGCTGGGAGGCAGTGCCTTGCTACCGTGTCCGCGAGGACTACACAGTTCTAGGTCATGGTATTGAATCGCTTTCGCGTCTTAATGAATTTGTTAAGCTGCCTACATGCTGGCAGTATGCCGTCCGTTTTCATATGGGCGCCTACGATTGCAGTCCGTCAGATTTAATTTCATTAAACAAAGCTACACGAAAATACAGCGAAGTCTTACTGCTGCACACTGCCGATATGCAAGCAAGCCTTTTAGAAGACTGTGCTTAAAAAAAACTAATTTTTTAAAAGGCCTTCGCGTTTTTTTGCGTTACGTAATTTTCTAATCTTTTTTCCTGAATACAAATTAAGCAGAATAACACCCAAGAATGCGGCTAGAAGGCTAAAAATAACAATCCCAATAGTTACGTGATTGCCGTCTTGTAAAGGCAGCGGAACATTCATTCCGTAAAAACTATAGATCACAGTAGGGATCATCAATATGATGTTGACAATCGCAAGACTCTTCATAACGATGTTGAGGTTATTTGATATAACGCTTGCAAAAGCATCCATTGTGCCTGTCAGAATCGATGAATAAATACTTGCCATTTCCATAGCTTGTATATTTTCTATTATCACATCTTCCAACAGATCCTGTTCTTCTTCCTTTAGGCGCAGGTACGGCAGCTTTTGCATTTTTTCCAAAATAAGTTCGTTTGATTTTATACTTGTAATAAAATATACAAGTGATTTTTGCAATGATAACAATTGAACAAGCTCTTTATTTTGTACAGATTTTTGCAGAGTTTGTTCAATTTGATTTGCATCCTTGTTAAGTTGTTTTAGCGCACGTAAAAAAATAAACGCCGCTCTGCTTAAAATATTAAGTACAAATGATGATTGATTACGCATTACAAGTCCGCGCATTTTATTGTGGGCAACATCAAGAACAACATCATTGGCTTTTTGACAAATTGTTACTATTTTGTCAGGAAAAAGAATGATGCCGAACGGCACTGTAAAATATGCAATTTCTGTAGCAGTATCCAAAACAGGCAGCCTAATGATTATCGCAATATAACCGTCTTCTTTTTCTATACGCGCCTGTTCGTCAACGTCCAGTATGTCTGTAAGCAATTCAGGCAAAATACCAAATTCTTTTTCTAAACGAATAATATCTTCCTGCGTAACATCGCGGGCATCGATCCAACAATCTTTAACGGCCTTATCTGTTTTTACAATGACGTTACCGCTTTGTACCCTTATAGAAATCATAATGCATCTCCGGCTGTATTTTTTATCAGCACTTTAGTATAGAAAAAAAATAAAATTGTTACAAGCCGATTTCATTTTTTTGTCCAGTCAATTACTGCTTCACGTAGACATTGTCTGTCTATGCCCCAATTACGTCCGAATTTTATCAGCAAGTGATCTGAAAGTTTTAGGAATAATTTAAATACAGATGATTCATTTTTAAAAAGTACAGGTAGAATATCTTCAAATGCTCCGCGGTTTACGATTATTTCCCAAAAACGCGCAAAGTTTTTTATTTTATCCATGTCGGATTTTGGAAGAGCAGCAGTTTGTATAACTTCGTAAGGTGCTTGGGGTGAATAAACTATGCCGTACTTTTCTGCATCTGTTTTGACAGCGGTTCCGCCTAAACATTTTAAAATGCCTAATTGTATTTCCGATGGTTTACAGGCGTAAAGGTTGTCGAAACCTGCTGCAAATGAATCAAAACCCTCTTCCGGTAAACCGGCTATTAAATCGGCATGCACTATTGCATTTGTATTTTCAATTATAACGCGGATATTTTCCAGTTCTTTACCGGAAAATATTTTTCGGCCTATAAGTGTTTGGGTATGCGGGTTTAAAGTTTGTATTCCAATTTCTAAACGCAGTGTTCCCTGTGGAAACTTACGCATAACTGCAAGCATCTCTTGAGGAATAGTTTCAGGTGTTATTTCAAAATGTACAAACATCGTATTTTTGTTTGCCTGCAATATTCGTTCTAAAAAAAAATTCATGATAGTAACGGCGCGCTTTGTGTTGACATTAAACGATCTGTCTAAGAATTTAAACCTGGCAGCACCGCGTTTAATAAGAGTATCCATTTCTAAAAGAAAATTTTGCAATGGAAATTCTCTGCATTTTTTTGTAGAAGATAATGTACCGCTTTGACAAAATGTGCAAGTGTATGGGCAGCCTCGTACACTTTCTACATAGACAAGTTTTTTTTGCAGATCTTCTTCTGTGTACAAACTGTATGCCTGCTGCACCGTTGTTACATCAACAGGTTCTGTTTGTGATATAATTTGACAAGCCGCTGTTGCAGCGGCAGAACAGGTGAGCAGTCTTGCACATAACTCTCTAAACAGATGTTCACCTTCACCTTTAATAACATAATCGGCATATTTAAAAATTTCTGCACTGCTGTCAATAACAGATACCTCCGGACCGCCTAACACAATAATAGGTTTATCCTTTCCTGCAAGCTCCCGCAATAGGCATGTAGTTTGACTAACATTCCAAATAGAAACGGATATACCGATGATCCGTGCATTGTGTTTTTTTATGCCGTCTAATTTTTCGTCCATTCCCTGGCGCAGAGCGAATTCTTCGATAACACAATTATCTTTATATTCACCCAAATTTGCAGCTAGTAGGCGCAGTGCAAGGGAAGTGTGAATCCACTTTGCATTGATAGTTGTTAGTAATATTTCCGGCACCAGTATTCCTCTTGCTGTATTAGTAAGCTAGCGTATATTAAAATAAAATTTATTTAAGTAAGCGATCCGTTTTTCCGCATCGTTGTAATATTTGCTTTGCGGATATTCTTGTACTAGATGTGTATATGCATCCAAAGAAGAGCGAATGTCACGGGCATTACTGTTTGATTCAAAACACTTTCCGTATAACCACCATGCTTCGTCAGAGGCTGCCGGATACTGCCTGCGGAATATATCCAGTGCTTCAATTGCTTCTTGATATTTTGCAGCTTCATAAGCAGTGCGGGCTTTGCTTAGCAATTCTTCAGAACTTGCACCTGAAGTATCATTCATGGAATGTGATTCTGTACTTGGTGTTTGAGCCTGCGTTGTAATTGTTTTAGGCTCGGATTCTGCAACGTCAGTAGGCTGCTCAATGTCAATAACATTACCACTTTGAACAGATGGCCACCTAGGATTAGCTGTTACACGTTCTACTTCGGAAGGCATGCCGAATGAACGGCGCGCATTTTGCTCAAAAGTTTCATTGTCGGAAACATTGATTTGTACAAAATCGTTTATATAATAGTCGCGTAAAAAATCTTGTTTGTAAAATTTCAAAAGATATGTCCCTGCTTTTTCTGCACGAAAGATAAAACTTTGACCATCATCATCGCCGCGCCGTGAATCAAATGCAAGCCCTGCCTTACCATTTTGTTCACCTAGAAAAACCCAGCCTGTTCCCCGGTATGGCACCTCTACATACTGACCTATAAAGGCATCTACAGTGCGCGAAATTTTTGTTTTAGGCTCACCGTGTGTTTCTGTAGGCGGATTTTTTGCCGGCAATTGCGGCGGAATGCGCTCTACAGTGCTTGTTTTTGGTGTTTCAACCGGTTTTGAAGTGCCCTTTGACTTTGCGGCAGAAGGGCGGGCAAAAGCAGGTGCAGCAGGCGGCGGTGTCTGCACCACAGCCGGTTTTTCAATTTCTGCTGCAGCTTCCATCTCCATGTTTTGTGATATTTCCGGTTTTGGTTCTGTTTCGGTTTTATCTTGGGTTTCTGTTTTAACGGATATTTCTGCCGTTTGTTCCGGCTCAATTTCAATAATTA
This sequence comes from Termitinemataceae bacterium, assembly GCA_036245275.1. Classification (GTDB taxonomy): domain Bacteria; phylum Spirochaetota; class Spirochaetia; order Treponematales; family Breznakiellaceae; genus BTID01. Next base: position 1,711 of record BTID01000092.1, on the reverse strand, counting down.
GATCAGTAACTTGATCAAAATTATAAGGCGGGTCAGGTAAATCAACATCAATAAATGTTTCTATCTTTTTTGTCAGTTCTTCTGCTGTTTGCACAATTTGTGCAACACCGGTTTCATGTTCTTGTTTCCGTTCTTGTTCTTTTTCCTTTTTTTGTTCCTGTGCTTGTTCGGTGTTTTGATTGCCGTCTTGCTCCTCCTGCGGCAGGGAATTCTTTTTTACTGTAGGTGATGTTGTGTTGCAAGAAAATAATACTGATACCGCTATAAATATAATTACAAATAATATTGTTTTTTTCATGGTATACGCTCCAACAGTTTATCAACTGCGCCGCTGATTTTATCTTGCCATACTTCTGCCGGATATGTTGCAGGATCAGTCCAAAATTTTTTTGCATCTTCTTTTGTCCAGTTTTTCTTTTGTTCGTTTTCTAAAATAACATCCGGCAAAAAATCAGGTTCATCCGGGATAAATAGTTGATCTTCTGTGATTCTTTCTACATTAAAGACAGGAATAACTTTTTTTTGTGAATTATGTTTTTTTACAACTAACACCGTAACAAGTACAGTAACAACGAGAAGTGCCGCAAAAATAATACCGGCAATTTTTATCTGAAAAACAATTTGCTTATTGTCCGCCGTAATTTTTTTTAATTGCTTTAGCAGCTTTTCAAAAGCGGAAGACAAAGCCCATTTTATATTATACCAAAAATCCCCAAGCCCCATACTTTTAGTTTACATAAAAATATGGGTTTATGTAATAGCAGTTTTATGAATATTCAAAATCATTTGCAAGAATTAAAACATAAGAATTTTAACCGCAGATTACACAGAATTAACCACAGATTGCACATAACGTGCAGTTATGTGCAATACACTCTAGAGTTTATTGGAAATGTGTAAAAAATTATTGACAAAATATTATAAATATATTAAAACTATTATGGTATGAAATTAAAATTTAAGTTGACGCTTATCAATGCAACGGTTACGGTTCTTTTGGTCGCGGTTATTTCTACCGTTTTGGTTATGCGGGCTGTTCAGTTGCAGGAAAACGCAGTGATTGCTAACATGACCGATATAGCGGAAAATCAGGCACTAAAAATTAAAAACAGGTATATTCCTTATATAGAGATGTGTGAATCACTTGCTGTGGTTATGGGCGATTACAATTCGTTTCTTATGAATCGCCGCAGGATCATTTTCGAGAAAATGCTCGACAGTACTGTTTCGGCAAAATCAGAAATTGCAGGCGCGTATGTTGTTTTCAAAAAAGATATTCTTGAAGGGAATGACTCAGGATATATTGGGACTCAGGCTTCCAGTTCTGCAGGACAATTTATTCCATACATTGATGCAAGCTCCGGCGCTCACGTCTTGAAAAATTACCCGAATCCTGATGATGCAATGAATAGTGTTTCTGCCAAAAATACACTTGAAACTACGGTTAATGAAAATATACAATTTTCGGATCGTCAATTTGTGAGTTTTCCATATCTTGCAACTATAGAGGGTAAGCAGACCCTTTTAATTGATATACGTTGCCCTATAGTTGAAAAAAACGAAAAAATTGGTATTGTCGGTGTACAGGTGAATCTTGCACCGCTTCAAGAGTACGCGCTAACTTTGCGTCCATACGGTTCGGGACGTATTGGGATTATTGCGGCAGATGAAATGACGGTAGCTCATCCTAGGGCTGATTTTGTCGGCACGA
>BTID01000091.1:0-12537 GCA_036245275.1 Termitinemataceae bacterium | reverse complement strand
TGGTGTTCATATTTGACATGCCGCAATTCATCTGAAAGCTTGTTATTCTTATCAAATAATTGTTCGTAGTCTTTATAAAATATTTTTTCGTAATTTGAACCCATCTTCTCCCCAAATTATCACACGCGCCTTATTTTATCGGAAGTTTTTTATTGGCTGTGAATAGTAACTAACTACAACAGAACAAAAACAAATTGACTATAATCTTTTTGGACAAAATATTCCTATTATACATGGAACTACAATAAAGGATCCTACAGATAGAATAACCATAATTGATGCGGCTTTTACAAAAAAAGTTGGTCCTGTGAGAGGATCGGACTTTGGCGTTATCGAGTATACCTTTTTATCAAACATAATGATTATTGGTGAGTATTTAGATGAAAACAGTTTATTTGACAATATTGTTCTATGCTCTCCTGATTTAAATAAATATCTTGGAAATTGCCTATCTGAAGCAAATTTTAGTATTACAGAAAACCTAACTACAGCTAACATAAGCCTTCCATGTGAAAAAGATATAAATAATTACTCTGATAATGAAATAAAAATAAAATTATCTGCGATTTCTAATATTGAAAAACAGAATCTTTATTCTAAAATTTCGATTGAACCATTGTATCTTATGATCTTTGAATTTACAACTTCCAAACAGTTATATCCACTAATTGACTATACTTTTCTTGTTGAAACATTTCTTTCTTTTGTTTTTCAAAAAGATTGTATTATAGACGAAGCGGCATATTTTAGAAAAGGACAAAAGATTGATTCAATTTCAGGAAAAACTAAAGACTATCCAATATATCATCATATTTATTATAAACACGACGAATTTTTAAATAAAGAATATAATGACAAAGATGAACTTTATCCAAAAAAATTTCTTAATGAATATTTTTCTCAAATGCTCTACAATTGGATTATTCTTTTATCAAATATAGAATACATACGGTATTTTATGTTGAGTTATTTCAAAACTAAGTATTTAGATCAAAAGATTGTAGCTCAAGTAAATTTAATTGAAGCACTTCACAAGCACTATTACGGTACAAAAAAAGAGAAACCTGAAGTCGGTGAAGCGGTCAAAAGAATAATTCCACAAATTGTAAATGACGATGATCAAAAACTTGTAAAAGAATTGTTAGAAGCAAGAACTGGTTTTGGGCTACGAAAAAAAACTTTCTGATATTTGCGAAAAATCAGGATTGCATAATTTAGATAAACAAGAAATTGAGACGATAAACAAAATTAGGCAAAAATTTTCTCATGGTGGTGTTGACAATGCTGATATTGGAAAATACGGTAATTTAAATACAAAACTAAATGAAATGATTATTGCTGTGATAAAAAAAGAAATAGAAAAGAATTTAATTTCGGAGCTTACATGACTGACACAATTAAAAATGAGTTACAGATCATAACCAATACCATAACCGCTAACACTGATGCAGTAGCAATCTACCTGTTCGGCTCGTATGCCTATGGACTTGTACCCACAAGAAAATCGGTAGAGCCTAGTTTATAATACAACTTATGCATTATCAATAGATGTCCCCCTAGACTTTTCCCGCCGAATAAGGTATATTTGAAATATGAAGACTATAATTGGCACACAGCACACAGCACACAGCACACAGCACACATCGAAATTATATAGCCTCTTATCTCTTTGTCAAGTACTTTGCAGGACATCAAAATTTAACGGCAAGAGCCAACTGGCTTTCTAGGTATTCTTATTGTTCCGTCCTTGCTTTAGCAGTGTTTCTTGTTTCTGTTTTCATGGCAAGTTGCGCAGTTAATCAATACCAAGGCGAAAACGAAAATATTATCACCGGCACCGTTAATATAACAGGCAAGACCACTGTCAATTCTACTTTAACGGCTGTTCCCAAATTAAATAAATCCGGCTCTTACAAATTTCAGTGGCTGCGTGCGGGCAACCCTATAAACGGCGCAAACTCAATGCATCATAAATTAACTACAGCAGATTATCAAAAAAAAATATCAGTAAAAATGATTAAGGCTGATGACAACATCTTTTTAACCAGCGAGACTACACCTGATGTTACATTTGACACGCTCAATTTAGCGTCATTGTCTGACTACATTGAAAGCAAGGGCAGCAGCGCGGACAATCCTGCATTGATAGTTGTTAGCGGAAACGATTACTCAAGATTAGCAGATTACATAACTGAAAATGTTACGAATGCTTATTTTTTTGAACTGGATTTAACAAAGATGACAGGTCAGACTCTGCCAGAAAGAATATTTTTTGATTTTGCCAACCTTACAGGCGTTCAACTAAGCAGCAAAATCACAACGGTAGAAGACGAAGCATTTTTAGGCTGCACGGAATTACGAAAGTTATCATTCGCCTCAGATTCTGAAATTGACATTACATTCACAGCGGAAGATTTTAGCGCATGTGATTTATATCTTTACGGCGCCGAATATGAAATGGCGGAGTTAGACGAAAAAACTTGGAAGGATAAAACATGGAAATCAATAAATCGTTCAAACACAAATTAAGTTTTGTTATGCCGGTTGCGGTGCTAGTTGCCGCATGTCTTTTAACAGCAGCATGCAAGGGAGGTGCTGATATGGGTGGTGAGGTAACTATTACCCCGCCTGTTGTGCATGTTCCCTCTGTCAATATTGATCCTGCAACACAGTTAAAAAAATTACAGTTGCGGTATTCAGACGACAATAACGCTGCGAGTAATCTTATTACGTTTAGTTCCGCAGACGGCGGCGAAGAGCAAGTTGGCGAGTATGCACTTGTAGACGAAGAGGGAATCAGCAAGACTGATTCTGCAAAGTCCGCACTCAAAGTGAATGCACAGGCAAAATCATCCGATGCACATATTATGATCTGGTGGACCAACGAAAGCGACGTTGCTAAGGGCGGCGGCATGGAAGAGGCAAGAACAGACAATGAATCTTTGAATAACATTCCTATTCCAAATACACAGGATAACACTTATATTTATATCAATGTTATAAACGGCGCCGGAATGTTTGAATACATAATTACAGTTCCACCGCCGCTTGTTGATACTACACTTAGGGAGTTATCTGTCAAAATCGACAGTGTTGATGTTTCAATTGCATTTGATCCAAAGGTTACACAGTATGACATAACTACAGTTACCGCGCAGGAAGATAAAAGTATTCTTGTTGAAGCTGCTGCTTGTGATGATGATGCAATTGTTACTATAAATCCTGAAGATGCAAAAGTCCCTCTGGCGGGTGCTGCACACTCAACAGTGGTGGAAGTTAAAGTAACAAAAGATAGTGTAACATCAACATACAGCATCAATGTATATCCGCCGCAAAATGGCGAAGGCAATGATACTGCGTTACAAGCATTACAATTTGAGTACATCTATGAGGCAGGATCTAACACAACAGTAATAAGCGGAGATGACTTTTCTGCGGATAAAACAAGTTATACTTTTCATGCGGCAGAAAATGCGTTAAGCGTTAAACTGTCGTTAATTCAAACACGATCATCAATATCAAGTGCGGAAATTAGTGTTGGAGGATCGGCTTACAACATAAGCACAAAAGTTCCTGTTACACTTCCGTTAAAGGCCTCCGGAAACACGCTTACTTTTATCATTGTAGTAACTGCAAGTAACGGCGATACCAGACCGTATACAATCAATTTTGATAACCCGCAAAAGTTTAAAAATTGGGGCGGAACGGCAACAGTTTCAGGGGTGCCTGCAGGGACTACAGCCGTTGTAGATCATGTAGAAGTTGTCTACGAAGGCGGTGTAACATCAAGCTCAACAATGACCGACAGCAACTGGGCTGTAACACTTGACGATCGTCTAACTCCCACTGCGTTTGTTGTTGCAATACTAAGGACTAAAGGAGGCACGACAACAACAGTAAAAGAATTATTTGCACCTCCTGCAGGCAAACAAAGTGATATTGCCTTAAGTGTGGTTTTTGCAAATACAGCACGTATGATTTACAACGCAACGGATTTCTTGGCTATTGGAGAGGCAGGAAACAATACGGAAAACTGGTATTTGGCTAATGATATTGTGCTGCCGGATTCTACAAACGGCTGGGCAGGTCCGCAAGGATATAGCGGACACTTTTATGGAAATGGACATTCTATTACAAACTTAAAAATAAAGGCTACAAAAGGAAACATTGGTCTATTCAGTAGTTTAGACGGCGGTGCTGTAGTAGAAAACTTTACTCTTGATATAGAGAGTGCAGCAGGACTACAACCTGATTCGGATACTGTTAATAATTTTTATTTTGGCGGTGTAATAGGACAAGTTAACACAAATAAAACCACTTCTATTACGATAGACAAGGTTCGTGTTACAGGTTCCATAGATATTGGCGCAATAAAATCAGGCAGCGGCGCAAATGTTATTGTAGGCGGTCTTGTAGGTCTTTTATCAAGCAACAATAAATCACCATTGCTTATTTCAAACTGTATTTCAGAAGTAAATATTGAAGCTGCATTAGGCTCTGTCTCAAACGGGCAAACAGGGCAGCAGGCTTTTGGCGGTTTGATAGGTAAGACAGCGGGTAGTGCAGGTGCTAATATTACGATTAAGAACTCAGGTGCAACAGGAACAATTGATGTTAGTAATAAAAGCACCTCATACTTTTTTGCAGGCGGACTTGTCGGCTACGGTGATGAAAATAATAACAGTGCGGTTATTAAAATAGAAAACTGCTATACAAAATCAACAATAAACCAAGCACGCTCAGGTGTTACCGGTAATTCTAGCAGTACTACTATCTCGGTAATAGGTGCAGGCGGTATTGCAGGAAAATTTGCGGGCGCATCAGGTTCATATATTAAAAACTCTTGTGTTCTAGGACCTTACCTTGGAGTTACAGATAGTGTTACCGATAAAAGTAATGCCAACCGCATTGTAGGTGTATTTATCACTGCCGGCAGCACACTAAGCGGTAACAGAGCTAACAGTGCAATGGTTTTGCTGCCTGTACTTAGCAGTAGGGGGAACGCTCACGATACATGGAACGGGCTAGGCACCGGTTTAAGTCAAACAGCCGACATCATAACTACGCTTAATACGAATGCACCTAACACATGGAGGTGGGATAACGATAAGGGCATGCCTGTTTTAGTACAATAGTTCTTAATGTAAAGGGCGCGCGAATGTGGTTGCCCTTTTATCTTATTTTTATCTTCGTCTCTCATCTTCGTCTTGAAATTTTTCTATTTTTGTTTCAAGATGATCTTAAATAGGAGCTTATTTATGAAAACAATATTTCGTTGGTTTGGATCAAATGACGACAGTGTTAGCCTTCAATACATAAGGCAGATTCCCGGTATGTCAGGTGTTGCTGCAATGATGGCAGATATTCCGGTTGGTGAAGTATGGCCAAAAGAAAAAATATCAGCACTTAAAAAAGAAATTAATTCTGCAGGACTTAGTATGGAAGTTATCGAAAGCGTGAATATTCATGATTCGATAAAAACAGGCAGTCCTGACCGCGACAAGTATATTGAAAATTACAAAACTACGATTCGGCATTTGGGCGAGTACGGCGTTAAAGTTATATGCTATAACTTTATGCCGGTTTTTGATTGGACCCGCAGCGAACTCTATAAGCCCCTTGACGACGGATCTACAGCGCTTGCTTACGATCAAAAAATTATCGACAAAATTGATCCATCGCGTATTGCAGAAACTATCAACTCCGGTTCTAAGGGTTATTCAATGCCAGGTTGGGAACCTGAACGCATGGGAAAACTAAAAGAACTTTTTGCTGCCTATGCAGATGTAAGCGAAGATAAACTTGCTGCTAACTTAAAATATTTCTTGGAAAAAATTATTCCTACTTGCAAAGAGTGCGATGTAAAAATGGCTATACATCCTGATGATCCGCCATGGGATATTTTTGGTCTGCCGCGCATTGTCCGTCACGCTGCCGACTTGGACAGGCTGCTTGGTATGGTTGATGATCCGTATAACGGACTGACCCTTTGCACAGGCTGTCTTGGTGCAAACCCTGATAATAATATTCCGGCAATAATCCGCCGTTTTGGAAAACGTATACACTTTACACATGTGCGTAATATCAAAATAGAAAAACCGGGATGCTTCCACGAATCCGCACACTTTTCATGCGAGGGCAGTCTGGACATTTACGAAATTATGAAAGCCTATTACGACATAGGATTTACCGGTTATCTACGGCCTGATCACGGCAGAATGATATGGGGCGAAAATGCGCGTCCGGGATATGGACTTTATGATAGGGCGTTAGGTGTTAGTTATATCAACGGCTTGTGGGAAGCGATAAATAAAATCGAAAAAATCAATAAATAAAATTGATGAACAAAACTACATTCCCAGCATACGGTGTAATTCGTCCATACTTTTAACACGTTTCAAAATTTCTAAAATTAAATTCCAATATTTTTCCGGCACTTCGTCCCCTATTTCTACATCACGGTAAAGGGCGCGTGCCAGTGGTTTGTTTTCATAAATTGGAATGTCAAATTCGCGGGCGACAGCTTTTATACGTTGTGCAATATCATCTTCACCTTTCATAATGACGATAGGACCATTCGATTGGCTTGCCTTATACTGCAATGCAACAGCAAAGTGATCAGGATTTGTAATTACAACATCAGCCTCTGGAACTGTTTCGCGGACTTTACTGTTTAGCAATTCACGCATTCGCTGACGTAGACGATTTTTAATTTGCGGATCACCTTCAGATTCTTTGTGCTCTTCTACAACTTCTTGTTTTGACATTTTTAATGATTCAATATATTGCGATCGTGCAAACATATAATCCGGTATCGCTAAAATCAACAGCATTATCGCAGTAAAGATCAACATCTTGATTGCTATGCCTGCAATTGTTTTAAATGACAGAAACAGGTTGACAGTTTCCAAGTTGGTAAGTTTTTGTATATCGCTGCGTATTAAAAAAAAAGCTATGCTGCCTACGATCACCATTTTAATGAACGCTTTAAACAAGTTAAACAAACCTTGTGTAGAAAAAAGTGTTTTGGAAAAATACGCACCAAACTTTGGAACTATACGATCAAACTTAAAGGCAAGATGTTTTGTCGTCCAAAGAAATCCAACTTGAATTATGTTAGAAAGCAATGCAGCTACAACAGCCACTGCAAGCATAGGCAGCGCAAGTTTTATAAAATAGCGCACAACATACACAAAAACCAATTTATCTTTTGCCGGATCAAGTTCAGTTACACGCAATAAAAAAAAGCGGATCATCTCTAAAAATGTTTTAAATAAATATGGTGCTAGTAAAAGAAGTAAAAGAGCAGGCAGCAACAGTCCTAGCGCACCGACAAATTCCTGACTCTTTAAAACGCGGCCTTCGTCCTCGCGCGCTTTTTTCTTCTTTAGTTCTGTAGGCTCTTCTGTGCGGCCTTCATCCTCTGCAGCAAACCATTGCAAGTCAAAAATTGGTTTTAAATATAAGTAATCCAGTTTTCCCTCCCAACGTACAACTGAACAAAAATCCCCACTGCCAGAATAACACTTTGTAACATCAGTATACTTCATAACTAAAATTTCTTACAAGCAGTCTTTAAAAAATAAAAAATTATAGAAATTATAAAACCGATACAAATTCATCAAAACAAATTCTTTAAATTGACAGAAAGCGCATAATTGTCAATAATGTATATGCACACATTCGGAGGAACAATGTTAAAAGGACGTCACTTAATAGCACCTTGCGATTTTTCGATTGACGAAATGGAATATTTATTTGATCTTACCAAACGGATTATTTCAGATAAAAATTATTTACGCCAAGCGGCGAACGGTAAGATTATGGCATCGTTATTCTTTGAGCCTAGCACGCGCACACGGCTTTCGTTCGAGGCAGCAATGATGCGGCTTGGCGGCAATGTTTTAGGCTTTGCCGATGCCCAATCAAGCTCTACAAGCAAAGGTGAAAGTCTTGCTGACACAATTACTGTTGTGCAATCTTATGTAGATCTTTTAGTTATGCGCAATCCTAAAGAAGGCTCTGCACTCTTAGCCTCGCGTTATTCACAGATTCCTGTGATCAATGCAGGCGATGGCGGTCATCATCATCCTACACAAACGCTTACAGATCTTGTAACGATACGAGAGCTGCGCGGAAAAATTGATGGCATAACAATTGGTTTTTGCGGCGATTTAAAATTCGGCAGAACTGTACATTCATTGACAGAAGCACTTTCCCGTTATGCGAATGTTAATTTAGTTTTTATTTCTCCGTCTGAGTTAACAATTCCGACTTATATAAAACGCGACATCCTAAAAAAAAGCAACACACAGTTTATAGAAACAGAACGGCTGGAAAAAGTTACAGGCGATCTTGATGTGTTATATATGACACGCGTCCAGCGCGAACGTTTTTTAAACGAAGAAGAATATCTGCGTTTAAAAGATTTTTATATTTTAACACCGGAAAAATTAAAAGCGGCAAAAGACGATCTTATAATAATGCACCCGCTGCCGCGTGTAAACGAAATTTCTATCAAGGTGGACAGCGACAAACGTGCTGCATATTTTAAACAAGCTGAATACGGAATGTACATTCGCATGGCACTAATTGCCGCCTTACTTGGAGTGGTTTAAAAAATGCTAAACAAAATATTTTATTGGAGGATGGCGCATGTTAATAATAGATAAAATAAAAAATGGAATAGTTTTAGATCATATAAAAGCAGGACAAGGTGTGCGGATATTCAACTGGCTATTGCTCGAAAAATCGCCGCATACAATTGCGTTTGTTGTTAATGCAGTTTCATCGGCAATGGGTAAAAAAGATATTATAAAAATTTATGATACAATCGATATTAACATGGATGTGCTAGGCCTTATCGATCCGTCGATCACTGTCAACATTGTCAAAGACGAAATAATTACAAAAAAGATTCCGCTAAAATTACCCAAGCGTGTCGAAAATATTTTGTTTTGTAAAAATCCCCGCTGCATTACAGCAACAGAAAAATATGTGCCGCATATTTTTAATCTTGTTGATGCGTCCACAGAAACATACCGTTGTGAGTACTGCGACGAAACACGCGGCAATGAAGATTTTCGATAAGGTAAAAACATCCGCGAACAAAACAGAGGGTTAGTTGAAATATATTTTTAATAATTTTTATATTGCAGATGCTGTGCATGATTTTTTTGGCAATGTCATTGTAGAAGACGGCATAATTACAGATGTAGAGATTATGCATAAGGGGGGAAGCCTCCCCCCCCCCCGTTCCAGACCTACGGTCTTACACTTCCCCCCTCTCCTGGGGGCTGCGCCCCCAAACCCCCAAATTTTTGACGGCGGTAACTGTTATACGCTAAGTGCAGGCTTTATCGACATGCATTCACATTTTCGTGATCCAGGCTTTACTAACAAAGAAACACTGCAAACTGCTTGCGCCGCTGCCGCAAAAGGCGGTTACACCACCGTTGTCTGCATGGCAAATACAAATCCTGTAACAGACACATTGGAACTTGCACAATCAATAAAAAGCCGCGCAGATCTTTTAGGCTTAATAGATTTATATCCTGCAGTATCGCTTACAAAAAAAATGCAAGGCGCGGAATTATCAGAGATATTAACACAGCCAATGCAACAAAATACAAAACAAACTGTGCGCTTACTTTCAGAAGACGGCAAAGATGTAGCAAATGAAAAATTATTTAAAGATGCATTTACACATGCTGCAAAGTTGGATTTACCTGTTTCTTGCCACTGCGATCTAAATGGCGAAGATGCTGCTACAGAGCGCGCTATAGAAACAGCAAACGGCACAGGATGCCATCTGCATATAGCCCACGTATCAACAGCAATTGCGCTTAACTACATTGCTAAATCGCAGAAAAAAAACAGCAGCATAACTTGCGAAGCAACACCGCACCACATTGCACTTACAATAGAGGATGCAAAAAAATTAGGCAGCGCAACATTTGGAAAAGTTGCGCCGCCTTTGCAAAGCGAATCAGATAGACTTGCAATTATAGAAGGATTAAAAAACGGAACAATAAATGTACTTGCCTGCGATCATGCGCCGCATACATCGCAAGATAAACTAAACGGAGCGCCGGGCTTTAGCGGCATCGAAACATCATTTAGTGTATGCTATACAGTTTTGGTAAAAGAAAATAATTTTTCGTTACAAAAACTATTTTCGTTATTAAGCGCAAGCCCTGCACATCTTTTAGGATTTAGCGACAGAGGACTTATTCAAAAAGGTATGCGCGCAGATATAACAATCATAGATACAAATACTGAATCAACTTTAACAGCTAGTGATGTCCAAAATTTTTATTCGCTTGGAGTTAATTCACCATATATTGGTAAAACACTTTGCGCAAAAGTGCTCTTAACACTTTGTGCCGGACAGATAACATACGTTATGTGAAATTGGGGCTAAAAGTTTTGTAAAATTTTGGGTAAATATATTGACATAAAAGTCTGGAAAGGATTATGTTTTTTATAGAAAGGAGAATTTGAAGCATTGAAAGCCGTTGTAAAAGCCTTAAAATCCATGAATTACCGCTTATTTTTCGCAATTTTATTGTTGATGCTTTTCCCGACAATTTATCAAACGGTAAGGATATTCTTCATGGGCGACATGCCAAATGATTGGGGGTTTAATATCGCAAGCCAGTTATCCTGGGTTAGCCTGTTCTATGAAATTATTCAGGAAGCATTAATACTCCCCCTGTTTTTTGTTTTGGGTAAATCTTTGACAAATAAAGACGAATTTATAAATAAAATAAAAGTAGGGCTTCTCTTGACCGGTATTATATATTTTGTCTTGTCATTCATTTTATTTGTTTTTGCGAAACCGCTTGTTATCTTTATGGCGCAAGACAAACAGTTGATCGACGCGACTGTGGATTATATACGGCTTGAAACCGTTGCGGCATTATTATCAACATTATTCAAGTTTATGCTCACCGTTCTTATAACGCTTAAAAAAGACGGTTATATGTATCTGACTTTGATCATCCAAATGGTTTTATCAATTTTGTTGGATACTTTTTTGGTGAGTAACCTAAGTATTTCATTGAAGATTGGTGTCAATGGAATTGCCGTTACAAACATAATAGTAAATTGCATAAATCTTTTGATTTGTATGTTATTATTAAAGAAAGAAAATATGTCTATTCTCGCTGGTGGAAAATTGTCTTTCGCGTGGGTAAAGGAATGGTTTCACGTTGGTAAATTTTCTGGCATAGAATCCCTAATAAGAAACGTTGTTTTTTCAATAATGATTATCAGAATGGTAAATATGGTATCTGAACAAGGATCATATTGGGTGGCAAATAATTTTATCTGGAATTGGTTGTTATTGCCCTCGTTGACTCTCGGCGATTTGATAAAAAAAGAAGTCGGAGAGGATAAAAACAGTATCCAAACCAAGACCTTTGGTTATATCATTATGACTGTAATGTTTACAATCCTCTGGATTGTCAGTATTCCTGCATGGAAACCATTTTTACGTGTTGTTATGAATATTGATGTGTATGAAACTGTTTATTCGAGCCGTAGGGTTTAATACCTTCTGCACGCTCGATGTCTCGCGTGCGAGGCTCTGCGGCGTAACGGAGGGTATTAAACCCGAAGGCAACTCTTCGGGAGAACAAAAATACCCCGCCGCTCTGCGGCGGGGATTTTTATTACATTGTGCTTATTCAAACAGTATTTTACATAACATTTATTTTTAATCACATATGCGACAGTACATTTTATGGTGTCGGCAGAACGGATTATATGTTAATACAATCAATTTGTATTGACGTTGTTTATTATGGAATTGCATTTATACTGTATCTTTGTGGTATCTTTGTACCATCGTTGTTCAGTATTTCGATGATGTTTGGTATAGGTATGACATTGGATTTTATACCAACCGCAATTTTGTATTTCAGACTATTGAAAAAAATGAATCTGAAAATATTTGTGCGAGGGTAATATAATGACTTCGATTTCAAAATTTGACTCGATGCAGAAATCTGTAAAATTATGTCCGAATGGTGTGAATATCAAATTGTTGATTCGCCATTCTATTCGTCCGGAGGTTCAAGAAGGTATCAGCACATCAGGAGTTTTACTGACTGAAGAAGGAAAGATTCTTGCAGAACAATTTGGAGAGCGTATCGAAATGGAAATAGGAACTTTCTCGTCGAGTTGCTATGGCCGCTGCGTTCAGACTTGCGAACACATAATAACAGGCTATAACAAAAGACACGGTGAACATTTTTTTGAAATACAAACATCTGAACAGATAAGAACACCTCAAAATAAGGATGCGAAGCTGTCCGGTGAAACTTTTAAAAAATTAGGAATCAGCAAAGTGTTTGATGGGTTTGTTTCCGGTGTTGATATGCCCGGTTTTTACGATCTTGAAAGAGGCGTAAAAAAAATATTGAATTATATGTTCTCCACAGGAAACAAACCGAACACACTGGATGTTTTTTGCACGCATGATTTCCAAATGGCCATGGTGTTGCTATACCTTGAAGGGAATACACCGATCGC
>BTID01000090.1:0-15435 GCA_036245275.1 Termitinemataceae bacterium | reverse complement strand
GTGCAATTGAATGCCGCATTAACGCACTCTCTCCGGGTGCGGTAACAAGGCTTGAAGTACCTGGCGGTCCCGGTGTCCGCTTTGATTCATTTTTATACACAGGCTATAAAGTGCCGCCCTTTTACGACTCTATGATTGCAAAACTTATTGTTCACGATTCAACACGCACAAATGCAATCAAAAAAATGGACAGGGCGCTTAGCGAACTTGTTATAGAAGGCTTAAAAACAAATCAAGCAGAACAACTAAAAGCAATCAGACATCCCGTATTCCAAAGCGGGAACTTTAGCACATCATTTTATGAAGATTATCTATGTTGAGTACTTTGCCTAAAGGTCACCTCTGAATACTAGCGGCACGCAAGATTGCGGCGAATGAGTATTTAGAACATCACAATGTCCTTGATTTTTCTTTAATCGTTGGGTATACTTTCAATAAGTTATAAGTTATTTTAGGAGAATTTTTAATGAAGAAGATGGTGTTTTTAATTATTTTTTTAGTTGTCGGTACTGTTTGTTTTGCACAAAGAGGATTTTATGCTGCAGGCGGCACGGGTTGGGCTTTGAATAAGTTTTCCCTTGACCCAACAGACTTGAACAAGCAAAATAAAACAAATGGGTCAAAATTTAATCTTGCAACGGATTTTAAACTTTATGATTTACCCCTTACATTAGAACTTGGCGGGTACTTTATGGAATATGTCGGAATGGGTCTTTCCACACAGTGGAATGTCAATTTGGCTGTGGCTACGAATTTAGATGAGTACGCTATGAAAGTAAAGTGGTTTAACCCGCATATGTTTCTTTTTGTGTTTGGAAACATACCGGTAGGATCCTACGTACAACTAAATATCGGTGTCGGTCCAATGCTTGCCTTTTACAAAGGCAGCGTAGGGAACTATCCGGGTTATCCAAGCTACTCTTTAAAGGGACAGAGCGTTGGTGTTGCAGGAAGGTTTTCTGTTGATATTATGACGTATTCAGGCCTATATTTTTCCTTTGCAACTACTGCGGGTATATCGGCAACAAAAAGAGCAAAGCTGGAAGTTTCGTACGATGAATTGGCTGACGGTACTTCTTATGCTGGATCAAAGGCAGGTTCAAAGCTTGTTCCTAATTTTGGATTTTCAAAAAGTCTTTACATCGCCCCAACTTTGCTTATAGGCTATAAATTTGGTTACTATTACGAATAGTCTTAAGGGCATCTTAATACGAAAACGGTGATGCCCTCTGTAATACTTGTTTTATCACTTTGTTATCTTCACTATTTAGCTCCGGATCGTTTTCTAAGATAGCAAAGGCATCACGTCGGGCATGTTCTAGAATTTTGACATCGCTGATTGGATTCGCAATACCAAGTGAAAAGTTACCGCTCTGCTCTGTTCCGGCTATTTGACCCGGTCCGCGCAGTTTAAAATCTTCTTCTGCAATTATAAATCCGTCATTGTTTTTCAGCATAACCATTAAGCGTTGTTTGCCATCATCTTTTACACCATCTGAATAAACTAAAAAACAATAAGAAGGCGAATTACCGCGTCCTACACGCCCTCGTAATTGATGTAAAGCGGAAAGCCCAAAACGTTCAGCTTGTTCCACGACAATGCAGGTTGCATTAGGCACATCAACACCAACTTCCACAACACTGGTTGCAATTAAAATTTGAACGGCACCTAGCCGAAAGTTTTCCATAATTGTTTGTTTTTCATCATCAGGAACTTTTGAATGAATAAGCGCACATGTAAAATTTGGAAATATTTCTTTTGCAAGATAGTCTGCCGTAGAAACAGCATCTTTTAAATTGCTATCTTCGTTTGATTCGATAAGAGGGTAAACAAAATATGCCTGATGTCCCGCTTCTAATTCAAATCGGACAGAATTATAGACGTTTTTAATGTTTGACAGCCGTGCCAAATGTGTTTGTATAGGCTTGCGCCCCGGCGGCATATCCTTAATAACTGAAATATCCATGTCGCCAAAAACTGTAAGAGCAAGTGTGCGTGGAATTGGTGTTGCGCTCATCATTAGCAAATCGCAATTTTCACCTTTTGATAATATTGCCTGACGTTGCGTTACACCAAAGCGATGTTGTTCATCAATTACAACCAAGGATAATCTTTTGTAAACAACACCACTTGAAAACAACGCATGTGTTCCCAGCACCAAATCAATATCTCCATTTTTTAATGCAGATAACAGATTTTTTCTGCCGTTTGATTTTATATTTCCGGTTAAAAATGCAACACGTATACCGATTGGCTCTAAAAGTTTTGCTGCATTTTCTGCATGTTGGCGAGAGAGCAATTCTGTTGGTGCCATTATAACAGTTTGAGCACCTTTTTCTTTTACTTTAACGGCAGCCAAAAACGAAACCAAAGTTTTACCGCTGCCAACATCACCCTGTAACAGACGTGACATAGAATAACTTTTTTCTAAATCTGTATTAATTTCTTTTATTGCCGCTTGTTGCCCTTCTGTAAGACTGAATGTCATGCGTTCTATTAGCTGTCTTTGTAAAGGGCTAAGCTCTCCATTTGTTAATGTATCATTTGTTTTTATATTTGTATCAACAAGTTTTTTTCTTTCTTGTGCACGCATGCCAACAAGCATTTCCATAAAAAAAAGCTCTTCGTAACTTAAAGTTTGTATTGCCTTTTCTAATGCCGTAGGCGATTGCGGAAAATGAATTGCACATAACGATTGTGCTTTTGTAAATAAACGATGCTTTTGTATTATGCTTTTTGGAAGCTCATCTTCTATTGCATTTGCATATTGCTGCAAAGCTTTTTTCATAATTTTTATTAGCTCTATATTACTTAATCCTGCTGTTAATGGATAAATGGGGTAGATTATGCCAAAACTTTTTCCGTTGCCGAATTTTTTTGTGCCGTCTTCCGTGTTGACGCTATTATCGGTTTCTGTTGCTATATCCACTTCCGGGTTTTCAAAATTTGATGATTGTAATTCGCCATCTTTATATGAAAATTTTCCGGTAAGAAAAAAATACTTTCCAACAGGAAGCACATGTTCTAAATATTTTCGATTTTCAAAGCATTTTAAAACTGCCCTTCCGGTTTCGTCTTGTATATGGATTTTTAATAATCTTTTAGCACGTCCTTCAAACCATTCTTGTGCAATTACAAGAAAACGGTTGCATACTTTACCATCTGTGTTTTTATAAAAATCTTTTAATGGGATACTAAATCTGCGATCATCTCTTTCGCGTGGATAATGGCAAAGCAAAGATCCTACATTTGCGATACCCAGTCTTGCAAACTGCGTTTCTTTTTTTTCGGCACCTTTTACTTTTATATTACCGGTAGGTATTTTTATTTCTCGTACAAACATAAATTATATAGGTAATGAAATTAAAAATTTTCCTAAAAATTTAATTCCTACACTAAGACTCGCACAAAGCACTATTAAAGTAACAATAGCGGATATCAGTTGTGTAGACCAACGTACAAAACTTTTTTTAAACAATATTGAACTTATTTTTTGCATAACAGGTTTGCTAATTGCATCTATCGTTTGCCAAAAAGCATTGTAAATATTTAAACGAAATGCATAGGCTATTAAACGAAGTATCAGAATTATAATAAAAAATCCCAACACAAAAGATAAGGCAGACCAAATAATATTTAAGATTAAAAATAATAGTGCGCCTATTGATAAGTGTCCATACTGATCTAATGAAAAAAATATATTATTAGCAACAGAAAGAACAGCTAAAGCTAAAATCGGCGAAAAATTTATATTACCTATGCGCAAAAAATTGAAATGGTTAAACCAATTTAAATACGGATCTGTTATGCTGCAAATTATATTGTACACTTTACTAAAGCTAAATGACGATCCTGTAAACCATGAAAGCAATATTCTAATAAAGATCAAAAACGAATATGCACTTGTAAAAAGCGCAAGTATTTTAAAAACTAACATTCATTCTTCCTTATAAACGCCAAGCATCTTCTACCAAAGGCAGATTCTTTAAATTTTGTATATGGCTTTCCGTAGCCTCTGCACCCAGTTGAGTTGTTGTTTTAATTACAAATTCTTCTGTTTCTAATGGAACGGGAACATGAATAAACACAAGACAGTTTCCTTTATGATCCAATATACAATCACGCAACGGCAAAACATCTTCTTCATTTTTTACAGCTTGTTTTTGTAAACGTATATGCAACTCTTTCCATGCAAGACTATCAAGTTTTGTAATATCAAGCATTTTGTTAACTAATATCCCGCGGTTTATTTTTATTTCGTTGGTCATTTTATCTTTAGTTTCACGCTTGTCATAAGTGCCGGTTAATGCAACAACACTATCTTCCACAAGTTTATTTTTTAACAACTCCCAAGTTTCAGAAAAAAAAGTAAGGTCAACTCGTCCGTTATAATCGCTTAAATTTGCAAAACCCATCCATTCATCTTTGTGTTGACCTTTTTTTATTTGATAAGGCTTTACAGATGTTAGCACACCAATTAATGTATACTCATTGCCAACTACTGCTTTATCTAATGCCGACAGATCTATTTTTACTGCCCGTTGCCAAAATTCTTTATAAGGATCTAATATATCAAAATCAGGGGGCTTTGAAAAATGCCTAGTGGTGTTTTGTGCCGATTCATAATTGCCATTATCGGCAGCATTGTTTACTGAGTGTGTATTAATTGATTCGTCTATAATACTATCGATATTATTGATGTCATAAAATTCATAAACAAGCATATTCGGTTTATCATTACGTCTGTCAAACTTTCCTTTTACAGCAATTATTTTATTTTCTTCCAAATGGATTTTGAATTTATCCCATTGATCAGAAAAAAAAGTAAGCTCAATTTCGCCGTTGTAGTCCCCTAGCAAAACACTGCCCATTTTTTTTCCGGCATTGTTTCCATTTTTTATTTGCATCTCTCTGAGTGTTTTTATAATGCCCACAAGTACGTATTCACGTCCTAAAAGAACTTTTTCTGTAGCACCCAGATCAATTTGATTATATTTTTTCCAAATTTCTTTATAGTCGTCCATAGGGTGACCGGAAAAATAAAATCCCAAAAGGTCTTTTTCTTTTTGCAGTTTTTCATCGCGGCTATATTCAGGAAAATCAGCCCATTTAAATGGGGAATATTCAAGTTCTT
This sequence comes from Termitinemataceae bacterium, assembly GCA_036245275.1. GTDB lineage: Bacteria > Spirochaetota > Spirochaetia > Treponematales > Breznakiellaceae > BTID01. The sequence continues at coordinate 10,300 of BTID01000090.1, read as the reverse complement.
CCGAATCGCAAAACAAACTATCTTTTGCGGAATCTTTATCGTCCTTTTTTTTCTGAGCGTAATAAATAGCTTCTTCTAAATTGCCAACCAGCACAGAACGTTTTTGACCAAGGCTGTCAAATGCGCCGGTTAAAACTAAAAGCTCTATCACTTTTTTTCCAACAGTTTTTATGTTAACACGATCAAGAAGATCCATAAAACTTTTGTAAGGACCGTCTTTACGGTTGTTAATAATTTCATCTGCCGGATAACCGCCAATGCCTTTAATTCCTAAAAGTCCATAAACAATTTTTCCATCTACTACAGAAAAAGTTTGATCTGAACGGTTTACACATGGGGGTATAATTTCTTTACCGCCGCGCCGCAAATCGTCAATATATTTTGACAACCTGTCAGGTTTATTAAGTACGTTCGTAAGAATAGCTGCCCAAACTTCCATTGGAAAATGTGCTTTTAAATACATAGTTCTGTATGCAAGCACAGAATAAGCGACAGAGTGACTTTTATTAAATCCGTATCCTGCAAAAGGTTTTAAAAGTTCAAATATTCTATCTGCAGTTTCTTCGCTATATCCTTTCTTTATAGCACCCTCTAAAAATTTTGATTTTTCTTTTAATAATACTTCAACTTTTTTTTTGCCCATTGCACGGCGCAAATTATCGGCTTCTCCAAGCGAGTAGTCTGCTAGGGTGCGTGCAACTTCCATAACTTGTTCTTGGTAAACTATAACACCGTATGTTTCTTTTAATATGCTCTCCAAAGACGGATCGGGATATTCTATTTTCTGCTCGCCGTTTTTTGATTTTACAAATTGACGAATATTGTCCATAGGTCCGGGACGGTATAGTGCATTTAATGCGCTAAGGTCAGCTATTGAATTTGGTTTTGCTTGCTTCAAAACATTTTGCATTCCTTCAGATTCAAACTGAAACACTCCGCTTGTTTCGCCTTGTCCAAACAGTTTAAAAGTAAGCTCATCATCTTCCGGAATTTTTTCTATATTAAAGTTTAAAAACTCTCCGCCTCTTTTTTGTATTATTTTTTCTGCATTACGAATTTGAGTGAGCGTTGCAAGCCCCAAGAAGTCCATTTTTACTAAACCGCATGCCTCTATCATATCCATTGTATATTGAGTTGCAATTACATTATTTTTTTTCTCTTTGTAAAGCGGCACCAGATCCATTAGATCGTATCTTCCAATTACAACACCTGATGCATGCAGTCCGGCATTTCTGTTCTTGCCTTCAAGTCTGCGGGCAATTTTAAAAAGTTCGCTATACTTAGGATTAGCCTCTAATTCAACTAATTTCGGCTCATCTTTAAATGCTGATTTAAGAGATACGTTAGGACCATCAGGAACAAGTTTAGAGATATTATTTGATTCTTCAATAGTAATATCCAAAACACGAGCAACATCTTTTATCGCATTTTTTGCCTTCATTGTTCCCATAGTTACAATTTGTGCAACGCGCTTTTCGCCATACTTTTCTATAACGTAATCAATTACTTCGCCGCGGCGTTCTTCGCAAAAGTCAACATCAAAGTCCGGCATACTAATACGCTGTGGATTTAAAAACCGCTCAAAAAATAATTTATATTTTAGAGGATCGATGTCTGTTATACGCAAAGAGTATGCAACAATTGAACCAGCACCGGATCCACGACCCGGTCCTACAGGTATATCATGCGCCTTTGCCCAGTTAATAAAATCTGCAACGATCAAAAAGTATCCGGAAAATCCCATTGGTACAATTGTGTTAAGTTCAAATTCTGCACGTTCTTTTATTTCTTCAGTTACTATGTCATAACGCTCTTTAAGACCTTGCATAGTAAGATAGCGCAGATACTCTCCCATATCTGCAAATTCATTCGGTATGTCAAAAACCGGTAAATAAGCAGCAAGATCGTTTGTTGCAACAACAGGAATTTCGCACTTGCAACGTTCTGCAATTTTTACGGTATTACTTACAGCCTCTGGGTGATTAGGAAAAAGAGCAGCCATTTCATCGCCGGATTTTAAATAAAACTGATCTCTAGAAAACCTCATACGCTTTTCGTCAGAACGCTTTTTTTGTGTCCCTATGCAGAGCAAAATATCATGGGCAATATTATCTTCTTGATTCAGATAGTGTACATCATTTGTAACAACTAAGCCGATGCCTGTTTTTTCTGCAATTTCTATAATAATTGGATTTGAATCATGCTGTGCTTTAATACCATGATCTTGTATCTCTAAATAAAAATTATCTTTTCCAAAAAGATCGTTAAACCACAATGCTTTTTTTAATGCGTCCTCTTTTTTTCCTTTTAAAATTAAACGAGGAATCTCGCCTGCAAGACAAGCAGACAAACAAATTAAACCATCGTGATAGTCAACTAAAAGTTCTTCATCTATGCGCGGCTTATAATAAAAGCCTTCTGTGTATGCAAGTGAAGAAAGTTTACATAAATTGCGATAACCTGTTTCGTTTGTTGCAAGCAAGACAAGATGAAAAGGTTTGCCGTCGGAAGATTCATTTGTGTCATCTTCATTTACATCTTTTATTTTATCCAGACGTGAACCGCTTGCCATATAAAATTCACAACCAATTATAGGCTGTATTTTTTCTTCGTTATTTTTTGGATGATCCTTATCGCCTAAACATGCATCTCTAAATTTAAGTACGCCGAACATGTTTCCATGGTCTGTAATTGCCAAGTGTTTTTGACCCATAGCATGCGCTTTTGCAACTAACTGGGCGGCACTTGCTGCTCCGTCCAAAAGTGAGTAATCAGTATGAACATGTAAATGTACAAAGTCTGTCATTATGCTTATCTTTAATTTTAACAGTAAACAACAGAAATTGTAAGCTTAATTTTAATCGCTAATTTTAATCGCTAATCTTAATTGCTTAAACTTAATTGATTGGATTTCCAATTTTCTGTGCAAGTATTTCTGTGTTCAATAATGGCAGATCACAAAGTGTGTCGGGGTTTGTGTTTTCACCGGCAATACGGATTTCCCAGTGCAAGTGCGGACCGGTGGCAAGACCTGTCTCTCCGCTAAGACCGATAATATCACCGCCGCCTACAATGTCGCCTTCTTCTGCATTAAGGCTGTCCAAATGATAGTAGATTGAATAGACTCCCGGATAGTGTTCCAAAATAACTGAGTTGCCAGTAACAATGCGATTCATTGCAAGCACTACACGCCCTGCAGCGCATGCTGCAACTGGTGTGCCTGTGGGGACACCGTAGTCAATACCGGCGTGAATTGCAGAATCGGTTCTGCCGTCTGCATAACGATATGTGCGTTTGTCGCCGAACGGGCTTGTCCGGCGGGTGTTACGCGCAAGCGGCGATGTAAAAGTTTCTGCAGTCCAAACATGATTTCCTGTGGTGCCAAATATTTCGTATAACGCCTTAGCCTGTGCAGTTTTTTCAGGATCGGATGCTGTGCGCATTTCTGTTAATGATTTATTAAGCGGCACCAAATCTAATTCAAAAATACGGCTTTTTATTTCCAATGCCAGCTCTGCACTAAAACCGGCATCACCTGTAATTTTTATTTTTGCATTTTTTTGTTCACCCTCTGTAGCAGGCACGGAAAATACCGCAGCGTTTATAACGTGCCCCGATTCGTCACAGCTCCACTTAAAAAATGTTCCGCCTGACATTCGCCTGCCTGTGCTGCTGTATAAAGCGGCCGTGAACGTGGTGTCCTTGATTAATGATTCGCCGTTTTTTGTTTTAGGATAAAAAACCAAAGTAATAGGATCACCTGGGCGCGGGGAAGGGTGCAGCATTTCAAAAAAAGTTTCTGTATTATTTTCCCAACGATCCATTGCAGTGGGATCTATTGAGGTGGGTTCTATTGAGGTGGGATCTATTGTGGTGGGGAGAGCCCCCCTCGCTCCAAAGTCCTCACTTCGCGCTTCGCGCTGCGTTGCGGTCTTTTCCGCTACCCCCCCTGCACTACGTGCTGTAGGTTCAGCATAAAATTTTTCTGCGAGTGCTTCCGTATCCAAAAGCGGCACATTGCTAACATAATCAGGATCGGTATTTTCACTGCCTGCACGTATTTCCCAATGCAAATGAGGTCCTGTTGCAAGTCCTGTGGCACCTACCAAACCAATCAGATCACCTAAGTGAACAATATCACCTTCTACTGCCATAATCTCGCTCAAATGATAATAAATAGAATACACACCGGGTAGGTGCTCTATTATTACAGAGTTACCGGTAACTATACGTTCTTCTGCAAGAACAACAAGACCGTCTGCGCATGCAGTAACAGCGCTGCCGGTTTTAATTCCATAATCAATACCCGCATGAATTGTTGCATCAGTTGTACCGTTTGCATATTTGTAAACACGTTTATCGCCAAAAAAACTGGTTCGCCGTGTTTCACGTTTTATGGGTGTGGTAAAAGTTTCTTGCGTGTAAACTGTATCCCCTGTGTGAGCAAGAATCGCAAAAAGTTTTTGTGCCTGCCGGATACGTTCAGGATCAGTTGTAGTGCGTATCTGGGTTAGTTTTTTATTTAACACGATTGTGTCGGATTCATAGTCGCGCTCTTCTACATACAAAGCTGTTTCGTAAGAAAACCCTGCATCGCCTTCTATTTTAAGTTTTAACTCGCCGGTTGTCTGCGTACTAGGCACTGTAAACAATGCTGCATTTATTATATGACCTTCGCTATCGCATGACCAATCAAAAAATTTAGAAACCGTTAAACGCTTTTCTGTTTCTTTTTGATCCGCCCACAATGAGGCAGTAAATGTTTTATCCTCTATCTGCAAGATACCGTTTTTATGCGGTGGTAAAAAAGCAACCGCAGCAGGATCACCTGCAAATATTTTTTCGTTTAGTATCGCTACAAATGGATCAGGATTCTGTATCCATATATCCGGTGTTTCTATAATTACATCAGCTAATATTTCATGGTGTATATTTTTTGTACTATTTGCAGAACGCATACACATAAAAATTATACACACTGTAGATATTACTAAATAAATTCTTTGTGCAGTAACAATTTTTTTAAGCAATTTCAATCAAATGATCCTGTATAGCCGTTTTCTGAAATTTCTGTGCGTGATTTTTCGCTCATACTTATGCAGCCGGTGAATATACCTTTGCCGTAATCATGAAAATTCATGTTTTCGTTTGATAGTGTTACATCTTTTAGACCGGCACAATTTTCAAAGGCTTGCGGACCTATATGCAGCAAAGAATTAGGCAATGTTATGGTTTGCAATGATGTACAACCGGAAAAGCTAATATATGAAATTTCGTTAAGTGCTTCCGGCAGTTGTACACTTTCTAATGATCTACATCTAATGAATGCAGCCCATGGTATTTTTTTTAGGTTTTTAGGAAGTGCAATGGTTTTTAAAGATGTGCAATCTGCAAAGGCATGGTTTCCTATAAACTCTATATCATCACCAAGTTTAATATTCTCCAGTGATGTACAAAAAGAAAAGCAATACGGATCGATTTTTTTTAAATTTTTTGACAAGGAAATAGTTTTTAAAGATGTGCAATTTGTAAAGGCACCCACATACAACGATTCGTCCGATTTCCGCAGTTCCTTAACAGAATCCGGCAACACAACGGAAACAATATTTTTATTATTTGCAAAGCCGCTTATTGCAGTAACAGGTAGATTGTTGATTTTTTCCGGCACAATTATTTTTTTATCAACACCTGTATACTTTATGATATAAACTTCTGTGCCGTCTTTTGACAGCTCCCATTCAAAATCTTTAAATGTCTTTTGCGGATTGGATAAAATTTCTGCGGTGCTTTGCGGTTCAGTATCGAAAGTTTCAATTGGTGTATTGCCTGAATCTTTGGCAGCAGCCTGTTCTTGAGCGCCTAGTTGTATCACAGAAAAAACAATAAGCGGGACAACAAAAAAAACTTTCAATTTTTTCATATACAAGCACTGCTAATAGATGTTCCCTGCGAGCTTGCACCATAGTACCATGAACACCTATTAGCTCCAATAATTAGCCTTACAGTTTGTACTTTTCTACAAGCATCTGAATGATGCCGCTTTGCAGCCATTCGCTTATACGCATATCTGCATAGGCAGCAAGGACTGTATTTGAAAGTTTAGTTACAACTCCATAAGGCTGCGGGGCAAATGTGTCCGGCAGGATAAGGCTTGCTCCGTCAAGATAGCCGTTTAATATCGATTTATCAACCGAAAAGACATCGGCACGGCCTGAATCCAATGCAGCTTTAATTTCCGGATATGTAGCATATTCCTGAAACTTAACATTTATACCAAGTTCTGCTGCAGCGGCTTTTATGGTTTCCATGCTTGTTGCAGATTGTGCAACACCGATAGTTTTTCCATTGCAGTCTTTTAAACTTTTTATTCCGGAAGTTTGCAGCACAAGCATGCCTACGGCATCGGTATAATACGGCATTGTAAAGTTATAGCTTAATTTGCGCTCTTCTGTGATAGTGAACGTAGCAATGATCATATCAACATCACCGTTATCGATAAGCGGTCCGCGTGTCTTTGCTGTTACCGGCGTAAGTGTGATTTTAGAATCGTCACCAAAAATGTCTTGTGCAAAAAGACGTGCTATGTCAATTTCCAATCCTTCGTAATCACCTGAAGCACCCTGCAAACCAAAACCGGGAACATCAGCTTTAACGCCAACTTTTAAAGTCCCCGATTTTTTAATGTCCTCAATTGTGCGCTGAGTGTCTTTTTTGCTACAACCTGCAATGCTTAAAACAAGCACTGCAAGAACCGCCGAAATGATTTTTTTCGTATTCATAATTTGCCTCCTGGCTAAATGGCCCTAATGTAATATCTTTCCTAAAAAAGAAATTGCTCGTTCACTTTTTGGATGATCAAAAAAATCATCCGGTTTACCTTCTTCTACCAGCAAACCGTTATCCATAAAAATAACACGGTCGGCAACTTGGCGGGCAAAACCCATTTCGTGCGTTACAACTATCATAGTAATAACATCCTTTGAAAGTTTAATCATAACATCTAAAACTTCTTGCACCATTTCAGGATCTAGTGATGAGGTAGGTTCATCAAACAGTATGATGCGCTGCTGTGTGGCAAGTGCCCGCGCTATCGCAATACGCTGCTGCTGTCCACCGGAAAGCATTGCAGGATACACATCCGCCTTATCGCGCAAACCAACCATATCCAGATAATGCAATGCCAGCTCCTGCGCTTCTTTAATTTTTTTGGCTTGCAGTTTGATAGGAGCAAGCGTTATATTTTGCATAACAGTCATGTGCGGATACAGATTAAAATGTTGGAATACCATAGAACAATATTCCCGCACAATTTGTGTGTGATTCTGATGTTTAACTTCGGTACTGTCAATAAATATGTGACCGCTTGTAGGCTCTTCTAAAAAATTGATGCATCGAATCAATGTGCTTTTGCCGGATCCGGAAGGACCTATGATCACAAGTTTTTCGCCTTCGTTTACTTGAAGGTTAATGCCTTTTAGTACATGCAGGTTGGCGAATTTTTTGTGTACATCAATTAATTTTATCATGCATACATAATATACTAAAATAAAAAAGGTGTCATCAGCGTTGAAAACGTGCCATATTGGTATGCGTTTCGAATACTTCCACAGCATTAAGAATCGTTGCATCAACATTTTTTTTAGTAAGCTCGGATTCAACACCGGAAAAAATAAAATTGGCAATACGCTCCGCACTTGGGTCGCCGTTAAAAAACGGATTGTCGTTAAGGTTAGTGTGATCAAGACGTGTAATCACATCTTTTAATGCACCTTTTAGCACACCAAAGTCTATAAGCATGCCGCCTTCGTCCAAAGTTTCACCCTGCGCAAAAATCCGGACACGATAATTGTGACCATGAAGGTTTTCACATTTTCCATGATAGTGGCTTAAAAAATGTGCCGCCGCAAAATCTGTTTCTACACGCACTATGTACATTATTTTATTATACAGAATTTACCGAATAGTGAATAGTTAAGGATAAGGCATCCGTGTATTGCGTCTAACGTATTCTAAAATCAATATCTTTAAAAAATTCCACGCCGCCGCAGTCATCACAGCTTGCAATAATTTCGGCAATCGGTTTACCGGCAAAAGTATCAACGTGGTAAACATCACCAAGCGGCACCATAACAAAAGCGCGCTCTGTCATTCGGGGGTGAGGGACTGTAAGAACAGGGTCGCAGGACTCAAGATCATCGTATAACAGAATATCAAGATCTATTGTACGCGGTCCCCAGCGGATTATTCGCTTTCGCTGTAAATCGTTTTCAATTTTGTGCAAGACATCTAAAAGTTGATTGGGACTTAGGTCAGTTTCTATGCGGCACACCATATTCAAAAAAAAATCCTGATCAGTATAGCCCACCGGATCTGTTTTGTACATTTTGGAAAGCGCGGATATGCGCAGATTATTTTCTGCGTTAAGAAGATCAAGCGCTTGGATGATGTACTTTTCTTTGTCGCCGATGTTTGAGCCAAGCGCTATATATGCAGTGTGCAGAAGATCAACCGGACAGGTCATTGTTTAGCGGCGCACCATCGCATCTGTCATAACTGCAACACGTTTTATTTCTTTGGTGTCGTGGACGCGCACAACATCACTGCCATAAACTATGCCGACTGCAACCGCCGCAGCGGTGCCTTCAAACCGCTCGTTTGCCGGTAAATTAAGCACCTTGCCTATCATTGATTTGCGCGATGGTCCCAGCAAGATAGGATACCCCAGTGATTTTAGCTCGGCAAGGCGGCGCATTGTTTCAAGGTTGCCGTTGAGGTCTTTACCAAAGCCTATGCCCGGATCAAGCATAATAGCGTTTGCGGCAATGCCGCCTTTTTTTGCAATTTTTACACTGGTTTTAAGAAAGTCCTTTATAGACCACATAATATCTTTTTTGTAAGTGTCGCCATCCTGATTGTGCATAACGATTACGCCGGCATCAAACTCGCCGCAAATTTCCGCCATAGGCTCGCGCTGCAATCCCCAAATATCATTGATAATGTGGGCACCGGCTTGCAAAGCTGCCCGCGCAACGGCTGCCTTTGTCGTATCAATAGAAAGCGGCACATTCAAGCCGGCAATCCGCTGGACAAGCGGCACAACGCGGCGGATTTCTTCTTCCGCACTAACCGGCGTAAAACCAGGCCGTGTAGATTCTCCGCCAATGTCAATAATATCAACGCCCTCGTCAACCATTCGGCGTGCGCGCTCAACAGCCTTTTCAAGATCAGTATGACTGCCGCCGTCAGAAAACGAATCCGGCGTAGTATTCAAAATCCCCATAATATAGGTTTTTTTGCCCAGCGGCAAATCAAAATTCCTGCAATGGAAAACGGACTGTTTCATAAATGCTCCCTATTGCTTGATAAGCATCAATGCCTCTGTCCGCAACGCTGTATTTTCTAAAAAGATGCCGCGGAAGTCCGAAGTAACTGTTTTTGCACCGGGTTTTTTTATGCCCCGCATGGCCATGCAAAGATGTTCTGCCTCTACAATTACCGCAGTACCATGCGGCTGCGTTCCCGACATTATAGTTTCGCCAATTTCGCGGGTAAGCCGTTCTTGCAGTTGAGGTTTTTTTGCAATGGTATCTGCGATACGCGCCACTTTGCTAAGCCCCAAAATACGTCCGGCTTTAGGCATATACACCACATGAACCATCCCGAAAAACGGCAACAAGTGATGTTCGCACATAGAATAGAAGGGTATATCTTTAACAATAACCATCTGTTCATTACTTTTTTCGTGAAAAACTTTTATTTCTTTTAGCGGATCGCTTGCAACTGCACCGAATATTTCTTCATACATCCGCGCAACACGTTTAGGGGTTTCTACTAAACCTTCCCGCTTGGGATCCTCGCCTATGGCTAAAAGAATCTCCGTGATTGCTGCCTCTATACGTGCCTTGTCTACCATTGCACTCCCCTTAAAACCAGTTAAAATATGTTATCATCTTTTTTTTAAATGGTAAAGGATACTGCCTTGAATCGTGTCAAGCCAAAAAGAATTTTATGTCAAAAAGAATTTTAACACGGAGGCGCACAGAGGAAAACACAGAGGGAAAACACAGAGAAAGAAAAGATCACCAAATCTTGTCTCCTCCGTGTTAAATTTGCCTTAATTTTTTGCCGCACTCAAAAGAATTTTAACACGGAGGCCACAGAGGAACACAGAGGGAAGAGGATAGGAAGAAGTTTTGCAATTGATTTGTTTTCAATAATAACACGATAACAAACTTGAAGCAAATTAACAAATTGCCCCCTCTCTGTGTACCTCCTTTTACTCTGTGTTAAATTTGCCATT
>BTID01000089.1:0-18917 GCA_036245275.1 Termitinemataceae bacterium | reverse complement strand
AAGGTGAATTTCTTCCTGGCGGAGTTATTGTAATATTATTTTTGTCAGGCACAGCGGTACCGCGATACTCGCGCATTTCATCTTCAGAAAGGTCATCAACGTATGCTTTTCCTTTTTTTATAATTTTTATTGCAAGGCCGTAAAGATATTCGTAGTAGTCAGACGCATAATATTCGCCGCCGTTCCATTCAAACCCAAGCCACGAAACATCACGCTTAATTGCCTCTGTGTAGGACACATCTTCTTTTTCAGGATTCGTATCATCAAAACGCAGATTGCCAGTGCCGTTGAATTTTTTCGCCATTGTAAAATCAATCGACATTGCTTTTAAATGTCCTATATGCAGCCAACCGTTAGGTTCCGGCGGGAAGCGCGTTTTGACACTTTTAAAACGTCCTGACGCAAGGTCTTCTTTTATGAAATCACTGATAAAATCAGAAGTGAGTGCTATTTCGTCATCTTTTTCCATAATTAAGTATGGAAAATATGAGGCTCAAAGTCAAGGTTTATTTTGGGAATCCAGGGGAAAATTTACGCAGGGGGCGACAAACTGCTAAGGCGAATTTAACACGGAGGTACACAGAGAAGATAAGATTTGATGATCTTTTTTTCTGCTCTTTGTGTTTCCCTCTGTGTTCCTCTTTGCCTTCCTCTGTGTTAAAATTCTTTAAATGTGTCCTATTCCTTGTTGCAAGCTGTTTCGTATGTTATCATTACACCATGAACCAAAATACCATGAACCAAAAACGACAGGTCCGATTTTTTAACACAACCGGCCCATGTAATCCATGGGATCATTATATGCTGCCGCCTGCGGAGCGTCTTATAGGCGCGCAGCTTGACCGTTATATTCGCGACAAACTGTACTGGGTGCTACATGCTCCGCGGCAGACCGGCAAGACAACTTTTTTGCAATCTTGGGCGCGGGAGATAAATGGCGCAGGCGAAGCCCTTGCCTGCTATGTGAGCGTGGAAGATAGTCAGGGTGTACAAGATACAGACAAGGCTAACCGTACTGTTTACCGCGCAATTTGTGATTTTTCAAAATTAGCAAATATTCCAATTCCTGTTATTGACGAAATCAATTCTGAAGGTATTTTGCGAAACTGTTTAATGAAGTGGGCAGCGTTAGTTGCACCTAAGCCGCTTATTGTGTTGTTTGATGAAGTTGATGTACTTGCAGGCGATCCTTTGATTAGTTTTTTGCGGCAGTTGCGCGGCGGTTTTGCAGATCGCGGAGCGGGAAAATTCCCCATATCCATAGTGCTTGTTGGAATGCGCGACTTAAAAGATTATATCACTGCGGCAAAAGACGGAAAGCCTGTAAATCCCGGGTCTCCCTTTAATGTTAAAAGTGATTCTGCGGTGATTGGTAATTTTAGAAAGCAGGATATACAAAAGTTGTTTGCCCAGCGAACGGAGGAAACAGGACAGCAGATAACTCCGGATGCGCTTGATTATGTTTGGGAACAATCGCGCGGTCAGCCTTGGATTGTCAATTCGCTTTTTCAACGTGCCACGATGCGGATTTTAAAAGAAGATGATTACAGCACGGTAACGATAGCCCATATAAAAAAAGCACGGGAGCAGATGATTCGAGCGCGGGAAACGCATTTAGATGCGCTTGCCGTCCGCTTACAGGATGACCGCATACGCAAAATTGTAGAAACTTTAATGAGCGGGGAAACCGATCAATTTTTAACACAGAGCAGAGAGTTTGAGTATTGTCTTGATCTAGGGCTTGTATCCAAAGAAAAAGGAACACCGCAAATATCAAATCCCATTTACCGTGAAGTATTGGCTAGGCAAATTACGGAGGGGCAGCAAGATGCCATAGTGGAACCGGAATGGGAATGGGAAAAACCGGATGGCAGCCTTGACATGGACGCATTGTTAAAAGAGTTTCAGAAATTCTGGCGCGCCAATTCTGAAGTTTGGGAGGCGCAACGCAATCAGCGTTTTAGCTATACCGAAGCCTTCCCTCACCTTTTATTGCAGGCGTTTTTGCAAAGAGTCCTAAACGGCGGCGGCTCTATCGAGCGGGAGTATGCGGCAGGCCGCGGCCGCATGGATTTGGCTGTTGAGTATAACGGGAAAAAATACATCATCGAAATAAAATTGATTTACGATTACAGCTCGCCGCAAACTGTTCGCGAAGATGGTTTAAAGCAAATAGCAAAATACCGCGACACAGTTGATCCATCTGCCTCATCATATTTAGTAATATTTGATCGCCGCTCTGAGGAAAAAAAACTCCCATGGGATGAGCGCATAAAATGGGAAACCGAAAACGGTATTACTGTTTTAGGGTGTTAAATGCTATCCAAAAACTACCGCATTCGGTGCACTTCAGCTCGCCTGCGCCTTCTTGGGGATTTTCATTTCGTCAATTATGGGACTTAATCACAATTTTTTAATTTTTTTTATAAAAAAGTAAAGCGCCGTGCTACTTTGCACCATTATTATATATATGCAAGTTTTTTCTTATGAACCATTTGGATACAAGGGATTCATTGTCCGTGTAGAAGCGGACATAAGGCGCGGTTTGCCGGGTTTTGATATTTCCGGTTTGGCAGCGGGCGCAGTACGCGAGGCAAGGGATAGGGTGCGGGCAGCATTCCGCAATTCCGGTTGGAATTTTCCCTCAGACAGGGTGCTGATAAATTTAGCCCCTGCCGATATACGCAAAGACGGTGCCGCCTTAGATTTGCCTATTGCCTTGTCTATTATGACGGCTGCCGGTTTTGCTCCGGCATCTGATTCGGTACTTGTCATGGGCGAGCTTGAACTTTCAGGCACTGTTAGACCGGTTCGTGCAGTGTTGTCTGCTATTGCCGCAGCAATGGAAGAGGGTATAAAAGATTTTATCGTACCTGCAGAAAATGCCCGCGAGGCTTCAATTTTGGCATCAACAGGTGTTGCGGCGGTTTCTACTTTGGCAGAAGCAGTAAAAATTCTGGAGTGGCGCAATACAAACGGAGCCTTTCCTAAATTGCAGTTAGATAAATTGCAGTTAGATGGATGTACTGATATGACAACAGAACAACAAATTTGTGAAGGTGATTTTGCAGATGTTTGCTCTCAATGGCGTTACAAAAGGGCATTGGAAATCGCTGCTGCAGGTGCTCACAACTTGTTGGTTTTTGGACCGCCTGGAGCAGGAAAAACAATGCTTGCCCGGCGTATGCCATCTATAATGGCACCGCTCTTGCCGCAGGAGGCACTGGAAGTAAGCCGTCTGCACAGTTTAGCAGGCAATTTAAAAAGCTATTGTTTTTTAAATAAAAAGCCGCCCTTCCGCTCTCCTCACCATTCCGCTAGTGCCGAAGGCATTTTAGGCGGCGGTAAAAATGTCCGCCCCGGCGAAATCAGTCTTGCACATAACGGGATTTTATTTTTGGACGAAGCGCCGGAATATAAAATCAATGTGTTACAAGCATTAAGGGAGCCGCTTGAAGATAAAGTAATAAGCATATCGCGGGCAGAGGGATGCGTTCAATTGCCGGCGGATTTTCAGCTCATTATGGCGGCAAACCCATGCCCTTGCGGCAAACTTGGCGCGCGTATTGATACCGAAGAAGGAAATTTTTCAGGCGGCGGATGTTTTTGCTCAGGTGAGGAAATCCACAGGTATTGGCGTAAATTCGGCGGCGCTCTTTTGGACCGCATGGAACTTCGTGTTGCAGTCAACAACCCAAAAATATCGCTTACACAAAAAACAAAAGAAGAATCAAGCAAGCTAATCGCCGCGCGGGTGCAAACTGCCGTCAATATTCAACAGGAACGGTATAAAAGCACAGGGATACGCCGTAATAGCGGTCTAACTGCCGGTCTTTTGGAAAAATACTGCAACATGGAACAGGAGGCAAGAAGAGCCCTTAATACAGCTGCCTCAAAATTAAATCTTTCGGGACGTGCTATACATGCCGTGCTTCGTGTCGGACGCACCATTGCTGATCTTGAATCAATCGACTGCGTAAAAAAAGAACACATTTTGGAAGCAATCCAACACCGCCGTCAAGGAGACGACCCTTACGATATTTTCCAAACACAATAAAAATCCCCGCCATATTGATAAGTATTGCAAAAAGCAATACAATTTTGTATGCAACTAGAAAGTATTGAATGGGATGAAGAAAAAAACGAGAAAAATAAACGAGATCACAAAGGGTTATCGTTTGAGATTGCCCAATACGTTTTTTCCGATCCTGAAAGGATCGAGCGTAGAGATTTCAGTGAAAATAATAATTCCACTGAAGATAGGTATCAGACTTTAGGAAAAGTAGGCAAAGTCTTGTTTGTTGTTTATACCGAACGAGGCATAAATAAGCACATAATATCAGCGCGTGTTGCTGAAAAATACGAAAGGAAAAGTTATAATGGGTATTATCACATCGACGGTAAGGGTTGGACAAAAGCCGCCTAAAGAAGTTTTAAGGGAAGCAAGACGTATTGCCAGAGAAATAAAAAAACATCCTGACGCATATGATCCTGATTGTCCGCCATCATCTTCGGAAGCGTTAAAGGAGTTTGCTTTTCAAGCCGCTGCACTACGAAAAAGCAGAAAATCACGACGTACTATATCTTTAAGGATACTTCCTTCTTGTCTTGATGAATACAAAGCATTAGGAAAAGGCTACACAGGCATAATGGCAGACGTTTTGAACTATGCGGTTAAAAACCCTGAAATACTAAAAAATGCAATAGAAAACTAATTGCTGGCTGGGCGCGGGCGTGTACGTATTGATCTTTATCGGTTTTTTTGCAATACTTGATATATGCTTCAAAGCAAAGCTTGTATAATTGAAAATATAGACGAACAATATAAAAAAGTTGCGTTCGGTCTTTTTCCGCAAAATGAGGCAAAATACATTACAGAAGATAGAGGGAACGATAGTTTTATAGAAAAAATACATGCTTTTGCTGATATTTTAGGTATTGGGACAGAATATTTGCGGATTTTTAATTCCAAAAGTGATGATCCGAATTTTTCTAAGTTTTTGGCACAATTCCAAAACAATTTAGACCTGCTAATTTCAAAAACATGGGTAGAAAAATGCGACGAGGTCCGCAAAGAAAAGTTACGCGCCCGTCTGCCGGCTTTTATTGCATTAATCAAAAAAACTGATTATTCCTGTGCTTTAGAAAAATTCGGCGAAATATTAGAAGAATTGGCTTTTTTGTTTTTTGGGAAACAAAGCGAAGAAGAAGATTTTATTGAATATACATTGCGTATTGATACTCAAATGGGGCTTTTTTGGTGGTATGGCACAAAAATCAGAACACTTCAATCAAATCAAAGCGAAAAATTGATCCGGTCACTGCTTTTAATAGGTCTTTGTTATTTAACAAATTTTTAATAAACGCCTGCATATTGCTGGCAAATGTCAAATGGAAGGTAATAATTTAGATGAAAAAATTTTTTCTTACGTCCGTATTTATATTGGTTTTTAGTTTTGTTTTTGCTGATGATGCTGCCGAATACTCTAAAAAATTAGATGCCGATACCAGCTATGCCTTTGGCGTTCTTATGGGGGCAGATCTTAAACAATTCTACCTCCAATTTGATTATGAAGCTTTTATGCGCGGTTTTGAAGACACTATGAACGGTAATGAAAAAGTTTCCGATAAGGATGCCCTTCCTGTAGTTCAGAATACAATTGATTCGGCAATGAACGAAATTTCCGTTATAAACCTTGGAAAAGGTAATAAATTTTTAGAAGAAAATGCAAGAAAGGCAGGCATAAAAACTACAGATAGCGGTTTGCAATATCAGGTTATTTCCGAAGGAAAAGGCAAAAAACCTAGTCCCGACAGCACGGTAAAAGTCAATTATGAAGGCACCCTTATAGACGGTACAGTTTTTGACAGTTCATACAAACGCGGCAAACCATCAGATTTTCCAATAAATAAGGTAATTCCGGGCTGGACAGAAGGTATACAACTTATGAGTGCCGGATCACACTATAAGTTTTTTATTCCAAGTAACTTAGCCTACGGCGATAGGGATGTAGGCGACGGCATAATCCCTGCCAATTCCGTGTTAATATTTGATGTTGAACTTTTGGAAGTCAATGGTAATGCAGATTAGAGCAAAATGAGAAAATTTGAAGTTGTATCTCCTTTTCAACCATCAGGGGATCAAGGTCAAGCAATAGAAAAGCTAAGCTGCGGAATAAAAAACGGCCATAATTTTCAAACATTAAAAGGTGTTACAGGTTCCGGTAAAACCTTTACAATGGCAAAAATCATTGAACAAGTGCAGCTGCCTACACTTATAGTCAGTCATAATAAAACACTTGCGGCACAACTATTCAGGGAATTTAAAGGTTTTTTTCCAAACAATGCAGTTGAATATTATGTTTCATATTATGATTATTACCAGCCGGAAGCCTATGTGGCAAGCCGCGATCTATATATCGAAAAAGATGCATCAATAAATGCCGAAGTTGAACGTCTACGTCTTTCTGCAACAAGAAGTTTAATGGAACGGGAAGATGTTATCATTGTTGCAACAGTATCCTGCATATATGGGCTTGCAACACCTGAAATTTACAAAAAAATGACGGCAACTTTTTCATGCGGTGAAGTTGTTGATGTAAGTGTGCTTACAAAACGTTTTGTAGAACTTCAATACGAAAGAAATGATGCCGTATTAGAACGCGGTTCATTTAGAAAACGCGGAGACACGTTGGAGATATTCCCTGCATATTTGGAAGATGCCTACCGCGTAGATTTAGATTGGAACACCATTGAGCGTATACGGCGTTTTAATCCATTAACCGGCGAGGTTTTTGAAGAACTTGATCATGCTATGCTCTATCCTGCAAAGCAGTTTGTTATGCCGCAACAAATGATAGAAGACGCAATACCGCGTATACAGAGTGAACTTGAGCAAAGGCTAGATGATTTAAAATCAAATGGAAAATTGTTAGAGGCAGAACGGCTTAAAACAAGAGTTGAATATGATATAGAAATGTTACGCGAAATTGGTTACTGCTCCGGAATAGAAAACTATTCAGCCCCTCTTGCCGCTAGGGCAAAAGGCAGCAAGCCGGATACTTTAGTTGATTACTTTCCGGTAAAACATCTAACGTTTATTGACGAAAGTCATGTAACAGTGTCGCAGATAGGTGCTATGTATGAAGGTGATAGAAGCCGTAAAAAAAATCTTGTTGATTACGGCTTTAGATTGCCAAGTGCTATGGATAACCGTCCTTTAAAGTTTGATGAATTTGAACAAATCTTATACAAAACTGTTTTTGTTTCTGCAACTCCGGGTGACAAAGAAGTAAAACAATCTACACAAATTGTAGAGCAGATAATTCGCCCCACCGGATTGCTGGATCCGGAAATAGAAGTGCGTTCTACAGAAGGACAAATGGAAAATATTTACGGCGAAGTAAAAAAGCGTATAGCAAAAGGCGAACGTGCATTAATATTAACGCTTACAAAAAAAATGGCTGAAGATTTAACAGATTATCTTTTAAGTTTAGGTTTAAAGGTGCGTTATATTCACAGCGAAATTGAAACAATAGAAAGGGTTGAAATTTTAACGCAATTACGAAAAGGTATAATCGACATAATAGTGGGCATAAATCTTTTACGCGAAGGTATTGACTTGCCGGAGGTATCTTTTATAGCGATACTGGATGCCGACAAAATCGGTTTCTTGCGTTCTACACGGAGTCTTGTACAGATCATAGGACGTGCTGCACGTAATGCCGCCGGAAAGGTTATTATGTATGCCGATAAATCAAGCGATGCAATGAAAGAAGCTATTGAAGAAACTGTGCGCCGGCGTGAAATACAAATAGCTTATAACAAAGAACATGGTATAACACCTGCTACCATTAAAAAATCAATTGAAGACATTTTAGAGCGTCACACAGAAGAAGCAGGAGTATCGGCACTTGATTCAATTGAAGTCTTAAAAAAATCATATAATATTTTAATTCCTGCAGAACGCAAAATTTTAATAAAAGCCTTGAATCATGAAATGAATGAACATGCACAAAAACTTGAATTCGAAGCCGCCGCCGCTATACGTGATGAAATCCAAACACTGGAAAATTTTTCTAAATAAAAATCCTCTAAAGGGTACCTCTAAAGTTCCGTATCGTGTAAATAACCTTTTGTAAAACGTTGAATAAGCTCCGTGCCGTTTTCGGAAAGAAAAAGATCTGTTACAGGTAGACCGTATAATGCTACTCCCCGCACAAACGCATCAAGTTGTGTTTGTGATTTTGTATCACATTTATTTGCAGCAAGATTTTCAGCACCTATTACACGTATGTTTTTAGAAAGTATACTAAAAAACTTAGGGTGAACAATTCTGCATTTTAGACTGCTTTGTAAAAAATAATTTTTGAGATCAGCTTCTTTTGATTCTTCTGTTTCTATAACAGGAAGCACAGCACCATAAGTTCCATTGTCAAAAAATTGCACATAAAAACCTTTAAGTTTTTTATCAGAAAATAAATACCACGAATCTGTATATGTTTCAACATATTGAACAGGACCATCAGGAAGTAACTGAGGGCCATTTTTATTAACAAGTTCTTTCCATGCCTTTATAAATTTATTTTTTATATTTGTTTGCTCTGTTTGTGTATATTCAATAGTTCCAACTATTTTATCTACTTTAGCTGTTTCTGATGGAATATCTTCTTTTTGAAAATCAACCGTGTTATTATTATTTACAGTAAACAAGCCCGCATCAAAACGCTGTGCATATTTTAATACGTTGCTGTCTTTTTCTTTTACATAAAAAACATCTGAACAAGGTGTACCGTAACCGGCAGCTCCATTTGCTTTGCCTGAACCTGAGCTTTTTCCGTATTGATCCAAAAATAAACCCGAACATGTCCACACATCATGTTCTTTAGCGCTTAACATAGCTAAAACAAGATTTGGTATGCCGAATGAATTATCAACCGGCTTTTCTGTTTTCCAATTTTGAACCCATGTAATGGGTCTATCAGATGGCCAAACATGTAGTTGGTCCATACTAAGCACAGAATCAAGGGGCATATCTTTTAGTAATGAATCAAGATAAGCACTCTTAAAAAGTTCACCTAATTGTATACCTTGTTCTTTAGTTAAAATATTATTGCCGCCTATAAACCCAACTTCTTCCGGAATATTCCATGCTGCCGGTAACGGGTCATTTATCCAATATACATGCTCTATAGCTTCAATATGGTATGGATCGATTTCGGTTTCTATTTTTTTTGGTGAGCTGCGGCATGCATTGATACAAGACATACAAATAAAAAAAATGATAAAATAATTAATATTCTTTTTTTTCATAATTTTTTTGTATTGCCTTTGCAGTTTCTATGGAACTTCTTCCGTTATTAAACATAAGATCAATTTCTTTGTTAAATTTTTTTTCTGCTTGCGTACAGGATTTAAAAATGCTGCTTGCAAAAACTAAATCTTCAGTTTTATACATACCTTTTAGTTTTATATAAAGAGGGTTCTCTATTATTTTTTGTTGCCCAGTTACTAATAATTCATTGTCGCCATCAATATTTACTGCATTATTTTTACCACCGTCAATACCGGAATCAGGATATGAATGAAAGTATAAAAATAATTCTTGTTTTTTTTGTAACAAAAAATCCATAAATTTTACGGCAGCATCTTTGTTTTTGGATGACGACAACAAAGCAATATTTTTATTAGTAACAAAAAAAACTGTTTTTGGCGGATACTCATCTGAATAAGGGACTGTTGTAATACTAAAATTCAATTTTGAATTAATTTGTTTTATTTTTGCCAATTCATAAGATGGTGCAATTATCATTGGAACTTTTTCAGAGCAGAATGCGGCGATCTTTTCGTCAGCATCTAATAGTTTATTGTTGTAATTAAATATTTCTTCTGATTTTAATGTGTTAAAAAAATCAAGTGTTGCTGAAAATGTCTTAGAAGATGCAAAATTAAATCTATTATTTTCTAAACTGTCATCTTTTATCAACGGAAAGTCTACCCCGCTTGTTACAAGCCATGGGAATATTTCGTTAAAATAATCTGAACTCAAAGAGTATGCAAACTTATTTTGTTCTTTTATTGCACGGGCATATTTTAAAAAATCTGCCTGAGTTTTTGGCGGGCGATCAAAATTTGCGTTACTTAAAAATGGTATATTGTAGTACAGCACATTTATAAATGAATTAATTAAAAGGCTTTTTTTGTCTATAATATTATCTGTATAATCTTCCGTAAAATAATCTGTTAATGTTTCAAGAAATTCAAGATCATCGGGATTATCGATCCACATTGGATCAAATGCTATTATATCAGGTAATTTAATTACTTCCTTTTTTGCTTTAGTTTCTGTAACAACAGATTCTTTTTGCATTTTAATATACGCAAACAAATTATTTTTAACTTCGTCTTGAGTTTTTGTATCAATTTTAATTTTAATATCAGTATTTACAGATTCAAATTCGTTAATAAGCTCTTTAAGTGTATGAGGCGGCATTTTTTCTTCCCACCATTGTTGAAACACAATTTCAGTTTTCAAAAATTTTGTATTGTTTTTTGGAATATAAATTAGTGCTAAAATAAAACAAACAATAGCAATGATAAAAAGACGATTATCAAATGTTTTTTTTCTGCCGGATATAAAAGCAATAATTTGCTGTAATATTTGTTTGCTTCCCATAGGCTAAGTATCGGCATATAATAATACCTGTATTTATGATAATTTTTTTGATAAAAAAGACATTTTTTGATTTCCTTAACAATGCTTTCTGCTTGGTGCTAATTAATGCAGGTTTTTTTATCCTGTGTGCGGTTCCATTGTTAGTTTGTAAGATTTTTGATACATTCTTATCCGAAGTTTTAAAAGCTGTAATAATAATTACAGGTATTATTTTTTGTGCAATTTACATGCATCTTGCTGTAAAGATATTAAGAAATATTTCGGACGGCAAAATATTACAATTTAAAAAAAAGAACATTAATAAAAATATAATTACAAAAAATATAATTTTAAAAATTATTTTTCAAACAATTCCGCAAGGCATAGTGCATGGCATTTTTATAAGTGTTGTATTTTTTATCTTTAATTCTGTGCTGCCTTTTTTTTTATATAATAATTCAATGATAAGTCTAATTATGGCGTCGCTTTTATTTTGGGCGGCACTTATAGTCATTATGGCGTTCCAATTTTTTCCCTCAGTACGGCTTCGTACAATGAGCTCTACTACACTAAAAGCAGTACAGGAAAGTTTTTCATTTTTTTTTGGAAATAAGATATTTTGTATTTTGTGTATGATTTTTAGTGCAGTTATAATGTTGATTTCTCTGCCGGCTGCTTTTTTATTTCCGGGAATGGCAGGAGTGCTTTTATTTTTTGATGAAGCGCTGTGTTTACGGCAGCAACTTTTCAGCATTCCCTCCCAAAAAAAGCTCTAGCACATTATTATCAATCAATGTTTTTTGAATTTTGTCTAGGTATGTTTGTAATGGAATCAAAGGAAAATCACTTCCAAAAATAATTTTATTTTGTCCGACTAAAAAAATGGCAGTCTGATATATCTTGTCATCATATAAAAACGGCGAGGCGGCACAATCATAGAATACATTTTTACTAAAATCATGTATTTCGTGCATCAATTCATAAAATAGAAAACCGCCTCCCCAGTGGGCAAAAACAATATTCAAATGCGGATTATTTATAACAAAAGTTTCAAGTTGTTTAAGTGTTGTCGAAGTTTTTCCCGGGTAGTAATGCCCTACCGGTTCATTAGTATGAACTAAAACCGGCATTTTCCTCTCGATACAAGATGCCGCCCACGATGTTTGTTTATTATTTTCAATTTCAATACACTGACCGCAGGGGAAAAGCTCCCCTACCCCTTTTAATCCTGCCGAAAAACAACGGTCAATTTCTTTTTCCGCAAATGTCTTATCGCAAGGGAATACACAAAAACCGGTAAGTCTACTGCTATAATTTTTGACACTTTCTATAACGTAATCATTAACCATTTTGCAAAGTCCGGTATCTTTAAAACCAAATCCAAAAACTACAGCCATATCAAATCCTACCATGTCAAGTTCTTGTATTACTTGACAGGCAGTGGCGAATTTATTTTTTTTAGAGGCTGAAAGCAAAGCAAAATAAGGCTCTTTCGCAGCAAATTTTTCCACATTTTTTATTATTTCAGGCGGTGTTATATGCACATGGAAGTCAATCTTTTTCATTAACAAACCCGCTTCCTATTATCGCAGTTATTCTTTTAGATACACAAGAATTTAATTCGCTTATATTCTTAAGAATAATATCGCTTTCATGTATGATATTAGATATGAATTCATTAGAAATGATATGATTTTTATTTATATGTATAGTTAAGTATACTCCAAAAGCTGAATTATCTAAGTTTCTTGCGGCAATTCCTAAATCGCTTGCTGTCGGTTTATAAAAATTTTTTGAAAGTGTTTCTGCTAGGTGCAAGCCTTCCTCTATTTTTTTTAACATAAAAAAAGGTTCTTTTATGCAGGCAAGTAATTTTTCTTGCTTTAGCTGCTTAAATTCAGATTCTTTGTGAGACCCTTTTTGATTTACTGTTTTGATAAGATTATTATATGCTTTTGAATCACTATCCATAAATTCAAAAAAATCTTTACGCAGGGCAAGCGCTTTATCTGCTATAGTCTGTAACTCATTTTTATGAGGTAAAAAACAATTTTTTGTTAAGCTGATATTTGCCACCATAGCAATAAAACTTAGCCCCATAGCAGCTGTCAATGCACTGCTTGTTCCGCCGCCCGGCGTAGGATTAGTCGAGCTTAGAGCATTCATATATAATTCGATTGTATAGTCTTTAAATTGCATAATTTATCTGGTAGGTATAGTCATGTAAGACATGCCCTGTATTGTTTTTTCTAAGTGCGGCAGCATTTGCATGCCCTGCTAGACCTTCGCCAAGAGCTAAGGCTTCAGCAAGCGGGGCAATATCTGCAGCGGCTTCTTTGGATGCACACTGACGGCATAGTGTTTTTAAAAAACTGCCTACCCACAATCCTCCTGAGTATCGCGAAGCTCCCATTGTAGGTAATGTGTGATTTGGACCTGAAGCATAATCACCAAATACCTCGGCACTATAGCTGCCGATAAAAAGCGAGCCGTAATTTTTTAATTTTTTTTCAATAGCGTTATTATTTTTACATTGCAACTCAACATGTTCGCTTGCCCGTTTATTTGCAAAATCACATGCTTCATCAATATTTGAATAAACATAAACCGCACCATAATCGCGCCAAGAGCTGCCTGCAATACAGGCAGTAGATAAACTTTTTAGTTGAACTTCAACACAATCAATAATCTTTTTTGCAAAATCTTTACAATCACATAATAAAATTGCTTGCGCATTTTTATCGTGTTCACATTGTGCCAAAATATCAGCGGCAACAAAGTTAGGATTTGCTGCAGTATCCGCTATAATTAAAACTTCGCTGGGACCTGCAGGAAAATCAATCCCCACCTGTCCGTAACACTGCCGTTTTGCTTCTGCTACGTACGCATTACCCGGACCTACAATCATATCAACCGGTAGAATCTGTTTGGTTCCGTAAGCAAAAGCGGCTATAGCTTGAACACCGCCTACACAGTAAATTTCATCTGCGCCGGCAGTATCCATAGCTACAAGTGTTTTTGCATTTATAGATTCAGTGTTCTTTACAGGCGGCGAACAGGCTGCAATACGATTTACACCGGCAATTTTAGCGGGTGTTATAAGCATAAGAGCAGTTGAATATAGCGGATAAGAACCTCCTGGAACATAACAAAGGGTTGAATCAACCGGAACAATATTATGCCCAAGCTCAAGACCCGGCTGCACGAAAAAACTTTTTAGATCACCTATAGTTTTACGTTGTGCTATTGCAAATGTGCGGATATTTTTTAATGCAAGTTTTATATGTCTTATTTCGGTTTTTGTAAGAGCACTGTACGCAGATTCTATTTCAGATTTTTCAACACGCCACGATTTGCGTTTGGTATTATCAAAGAGTGCGGCATATTGTTTTACAGCCGCATCTCCATTTTTTATAACTTCATCAATAATAGTGCCGACACTTTTTCTAATCTTCTTTTGTGAACTTGATGTCCTTTCTTTGGCACTCTTTATTGTTATCACTTTTTATTTTTTAAGGACAGACAAATTACCGGCCGTTAGGAATTTTTACCCAAGTATCACCGGAAATTTTATAAGTACCCGCCTGCCTGTTTAATCCTGTGTAGTAGCGGTAAAATGATTGACCGAATGTCCATTCATCAATTTGTGCATTGTTTCCAATTGTAATAGAGGTAAGCGGATTACCATGGAAAATATATTTTCCTAAGTGTATAACTCCGCTTGGAATTACAACCGAGCTTATATTGTTACCCTTAAACGCATAATCACCGATATATGTAACACAGTTAGGAAGGCTAATGCAGGACAGTTTATTATTTGCAAAAGATTCGCTGCCGATATAATTCAAACGTGCAGGAAGGCTAACTCTGCTTAAGTTGTTATTCATAAAAGCCCTAGCACCTATGGAAGCAACTTCTGCAGGAATTGTAACATCTGTTAAATTGTTGTTTTCAAATGTGTTTATATCTATTGCCTGTATGTGGTTGGGAAGCGATACTTGTGAAAGCTGGTTGTTAGAGAAAGCACCCTGCCCTATCACAGTTACATATTGAGGTATGCTGACATTTTTAAGTTGATTGTGCGCAAAAGCCCAGCCCCCGATATTTATAACATTTTCAGGGATTGCTACGTTTGTTAGATTATTATTCCTAAATGCTGCATACTTAATGTTAGTTACTGTTTCCGGCACATCAATAGATGGTAAAAGATTAAATGCATACGTATAGTCATTTACTTGCATTATTCCGTCTGTCATAGGTTTTAAATTGCTTAACCGTACAGTACCAGATTCGTTCTTGGATGTAGACTTTGCAGATTGAGTAGTATTTTTTTGCGGCTCGCATGAAGGATCACCCCATACAAGAATAGCTGCGCCAATCATAAGAACTGCGCATAAAAGTTTTTTCATTTTAATCCTCCTTGATTAAAAAATATCCGATTTATTTTTTGTAATATCCTTACTAATTTTCGGCATTTTTAGGAAAAACTTTAATATTATTTTATTGGATAAAAATTCGTGCGCAGACGAAGTGCCGCATGCCCAGCACATGGCAGGTGCGTATGTGCAGAAAAAATTTCAGAAAAAGAAAAACTTATTGCTAGTTGTGACTTGGGTTTATGCTGACTTTTTCGATAGCAAGAGTTACTGCTTTTTTGACACTTTTTGAGTAAGCATCATCTTGCATTGCTTCTGCAGTATAAAGTGTGCCTAGAAGCGAACAGCGGTAAAGCGGTTTTACATTATTAAGTGCCATTGCCGCCATGTCTGTTATACAATCGTTGCACTTGCAAATTTTATCATAATGTTTTTCCAACTGGTTTCCAAGCTCTTCAATTACTATGCGTTCCGCTTGGTTCGAAAGATTTTCAAAATTGTATTCATCAATAAACATAAACACCTCACATATATATCTACTTACATTCACTACTGCTGCTCTTTTGCAAGCGGCAAAAATTGTGTAAATTTTGGACGAAAGGCAAGTTGAACAGTCCCTATTGGACCGTTGCGGTTTTTTGCAACAATAAGTTCTACATTAACAAAATCAAGAGCATCACCGGCTTTTACATCATCACCGCGTTCTTTTTTATGAAGAAACATAACAACATCGGCATCCTGTTCTATCGCACCGGAATCACGCAAAGAAGAAAGATTAGGCCTCTCTTTTTCTGCTGTGCGTCCAAGCTGTGCTAAAACAATTACAGGTATATTTAATTCGCGGGCAAGACCTTTTAACGAGCGTGAAATATCAGTAATCTCTTCGTAACGGTTATTGGGTCTATAGTCCGTTGTTATCAAACCCAAATAGTCAATAAATATGATGTCGACATCATGTTTGCTGCGGAATTGCCTGGCAAGGGTACGCAAATCCAATAATTTCATATCGGACTTGTCTGTAATTTGCATTGGATAGTCATACATTATACCGGCGGCATCCACAAGGCGCTGCTTTTCTGCATTACTTAAAAAACCCTTCATCATAGATTGAGAATCTACCTGTGCAATGGCTGCTAGAATACGTGTCGAAATAAGCACATCGGACATTTCTAAAGTAAAAAATGCAACCTTGTAATTTGTCTTTGTTGCGATATAATTTGCAACGTTTAATGCAAATGTCGTCTTACCTATGGAAGGACGTGCACCTAACACTATCATTTCCGCTTTTTTAAAACCGGATGTCATAGTATCAAGTTCTTCAAATCCCGAAGGAATTCCTGTGCATGTTTTTTTATTTTTAAGCGCCTCTTCGATAATTGCCATAGCATCTTTTACTGTTTCGCGGGTGCTGCGGTATTTTAGAGTTCGTTTTCGATCCGTTAGTTCAAAAATTAATTTTTGGGCATGTTCTAAAAGCTGTCCTGAATCTTCGGAAATATCATAAACTTTTTTGTTCATTTCGGCAGAAATATGAAGCAAAGCACGGCGAAAAGAACAATCTTGAACGATTTTTGCATATTCTTCGATGTTTGCGCTTGAAGGCACAACATTTGTAAGGCTTGCAATATAGGCCTTACCGCCTACAGATTTAAGCTCGCCTTTTTGTTCAAGTCTATCGCTTAAAGTAAGGTAGTCTGCTTTTTTACCGCCGTCATCATACAAGTCTATAATTGCCTGATAGATTTTACCATTTGCCGTTGAATAAAAATCTTCAGCACGCAAAAACTGCTGAGCTATCGAAACCCCTTCGGCATCCAGCAACATAGCACCTAGAGTTGCCTGTTCAGCATCATCATTATGAGGCGGTATATTATCTTTTAACTCTGTCATTAAACGGCTTATATTAGCTAACTATGCAGTAGGAGCTTCGGTAACTGGTTCAGCTTCGGGTGTTACAGCTTCAGGTGCTACAGTTTCCTCAGTCTTTACTTCTTCAGTTGCCGAACGGCCGGAATGATGTCTGCGGACCTTTGCAGAGGTATCCGGCTTTTCTTCGGCCTTCTCTATTTGAGCAATAACAGTTACCGCAATCTCTGCCTGCGTATTACCGTATAGTTTAACGATTAACTTATATTTGCCCGTATTTTTAATGCTGTTGTTGGGGATTTCGACACGCTTTCTTTCAACTTGGAAACCGTGCTTAAACAGTTCGTCAACAATGGTTTGGCTTGTAACAGCACCATAAAGTTTGCCGTTAGCTCCTGCGGGCATCGTAATCGAAATATCAAGCGCTTCCAATCTTTCTTGAATTCCGGCTGCATCTTTGCGCTTTTGCTCTTTTCGCGCATCAATTTCCGCTTTGCGTGATTCAAAAAGGTTAATATTCCTTTGAGTATAAGGCAGAGCTATATTACGCGGAAATAAATAGTTGCGCGCATACCCTTTAGCGACTTCTTTTATGTCGCCTTCTTCGCCAAGTGTTGCCAAGTCTTTGTTTAAAATTACTTTCATGTGTTCTCCTTACACGTCTTCAAAGTCAATTGAAACGGATGTATAAAAAGTTTTGCTTTTTATACCTAGTCAGCAACGAATGGAAGCAGAGCAAGAATTCTTGCTCTTTTTATTGCTTCTGCAATTTCGCGCTGATGCTTTGCACAAGTTCCTGTTATGCGGCGCGGTAAAATCTTGCCGCGTTCCGTAATAAAACGGCGTAATGTATCCGGATCTTTGTAGTCAATTTTTAGTTTTTGAGTACAAAACCTGCAAACCTTTTTCTTAAAAAAAAGTTTACCGCCGCGTCCGCTGCGTCCGCTGCCGCGATCATCACCTTCGCGTACGTCACCGTCCATATTGCGATCCCTGTAAGAGGGACGCTCCGATCTATCACCGCCGTATCTACTTCCTTCAAATCTTTCATCTGACATAATAATCTCCTATCAATAAAAACTAAAACGGAATGTCATCCGTAAAATTATCAGGCGGTACTGAGCTTGACGAATCGCGTACCGAAGAACGTTCAGATGAGCCGAAGGACGGAGCACCTGACATTCCATCGTTTGTAAACGATGCTCCGCCTGGAAAACCATTGCCGGCTACAGCACCGCCGCCTAAAAGCTGAATATTATTTGCAGAAACGACAACTTTTGAACGGTTCTGCCCATCCTGCTGCCACCTGTCCTGACGCAATTCACCGTCAATACCTATCTGTTTACCTTTTACAAGGTATCGGTTAAGCGAATCTGCTTGCTTACCCCAAAGTACAATATCAAAGTAATTTGCTTCGTCTTCCCACTGGTCGCCGACTTTTCGTCTGCGGTTAACAGCGATGGAAAAATTACACACAGCCTGACCGGATTGCAGTACTTTATATTCGGCATCGCGGGTTAATCGTCCTATCAATGTAACATGATTAATGTCAATCATTATTCGGTACTCTCCTCGACCCTAACGAATAAGTACTTTAACAGATCGCTGTTTAATTTGAATATTTTGTCCATAACTGTGATTTTGGCAGGATCAGCTTTTATGTTAAAAAGCACATAATGACCCCGCTTAGCTCTATTTACTTCATAAGCTAGATCACGATCACCAATTTCGTCAGTTTTAACGATCTCGGCTCCACCGGTAGACAGGTCGGCAAGTAACTTTTCGTTTCCTGCCTTTTTGCGGTCTTCCTCTAAAGGGAATATAACCATAAGTTCATAGTTTCTCACAAGTCCTCCTTACGGACATCAGATCCGTCTTTACCTTTTTAAATTAAAAACGGATAAGGGGGTAAAAACATTTTGAATCAATGTTTTGCTTTTTTAATGCTATCAGTTTTTGTTATTATGTGCAAGTCCAAAAATTGCCGAACTATCAATTGCCATCATTGCTATCAGTTCAGA
>BTID01000088.1:0-23126 GCA_036245275.1 Termitinemataceae bacterium | reverse complement strand
GCAGCTCCGTACAACAAGTAAATATGCCGTCTTTGCAAATAATCCAAGTAGGGGCTTTTAGTAATTGTACAAGTATCACAATTATGGATTTGCCGAATGTCCGCACAATATATGCAGGTGCATTCTATGCTTGCAACGCTTTAAAGATAGTTAAGACCAAGTATTTAACAAACATATACGACGGCGTCTTTTCCTACTGCGATTCTATCTCCTATATTTATTTTGGTAAAAATCCGCCTACAATAACCGGTGCTGCTCTCTTTCAGGGTGTTCCTTACAAAACTGTAAAACTATCGTGCAGCATCGTCTACAAACCCATTTTCCAACCATGGCTTGAGGCAAACGCAGCCTCCTTTATAGGCATTGAACCGCAACTCTCATTCGAGTAGGGGGGGATGTGTTAATAGGTGCTTGCAAGAATATGACAAACGGTTTATAATGCTAGTGTATGGGCAATTTAACTAGACAAAAAATTCAAACTTTTTACGATCAGTTTAAAACTATTCCTATAACTTTTACGAAAGAAATTATTCAAGTTACAGGTTTGCAGGCAAAACAGGTAAGCATAAAATGCACTTCTGATTTTTTCCCTTGTGTTATCTATTCGACAAACTTTGAAGAAGCAAAGCTTGTCGCAAACAGCAAATCCGGCATTATGGAAAGGTTTAAAGAGACAAATAACTCTGCCAGCATAAAGTTCAGCTTTAAGGTGCCTTCTACAGGTGAACAAGTTGCGTTTTTAGTGCCTGTTCACATGTCCGGTTGTTCACCATACAACGGCTCTGAAGAAATGACTATGTTTACTATGCAGTTTTCGCAGCGTCCGCCTGATGACCTAATAGAAATTGTCGGACGCGTAATAGAGGCGAACTGGTATGCCTCTAAACGTAAAGACGAGGCAATTCCTGTCAATGCAGAAACTCTGCGAAAACTTAAATTTATCACAAAAGATGTAGGAATTACTGTAGAAGGAGTCCCCCGCCGTTGTATTTTACGTGATATTTCTATTAGCGGAGCGCGGATAATCGTTTTGGGCATATCAAAAATGCTTGTAGGTAAATCCGGCTCAATCAAATTTGAATTTACAGATCCGATAGAATCTTACGAAATAAAGGGCACATACGCTAGTGCAGAGTCTGTGGCAGACCGCAAGGATATGGCAGTTTTGAACTTACAGTACATTGATCCTATTCCTTTAACGTATAAGGTGCGTTTAAGTGAATATTTGGGTACTAACCGTAAACCGGCTGCGGCACCTCATGCAGCCGCTGCAGCCGTTGCCGCACCTGCGGTTGAAACACCTGCACAGGAAACGCCGCCTGCCGCAGCAGCCGTTACTACACCGCCTAAGTAAATGACGGCAATTTAACACGGCTTGTTACTTTGCAATTATGCCCAGCCTCAATTTTTCGTAAATTATGCGGTATGATGCATCTTCTAATCTTTCGCGTGTAAGTATTTTGGTTTCTACTGCATTGCATAAAGTTTTATAAATTGACAGTAAATCCGCAGGCCATGCCATTATCATATCGGCTCCGGCAATTATTGCTTTAAGGGAGGACTCTTCCACAGCAAAGCCGCCTACAGCACCCATTGCAAAATCGTCTGCAATTATGATGCCGTCAAATTTAAATTCTTTTCTAAGTTTGTCATTGATAACCTTTGAAGAAAGACTTGCATTGATTTCTGGATCCCATGCGTTTACTATGACATGCGAAATCATAACGGCACTTATATTTCCTGTTGCAATATTTTTTTTGAAAGCTGTTAGGCTTTGTTCTATTTCCATATTATCTAAGTTAAGCACCGGTTTTTTAAAATGAGGATCATCACCTGTGTTGCCCGGAAAATGTTTTATCACGCAAGCTATATTATGACTGAACATAGCTTGCACAAAAAGTGTAGAAGCAGAGGCAACAAAAAAAGGATCGCGCCCATAAGAGCGGCTTTTTAAAAAAAACTCGTTTTTATCGTTTAACACTTCTACAACCGGAGCCAGATTCATTGTAATACCAAGTGAGGATAAGAGTGCCGCATGTTCTGTTGCATCTTTTTGCAGATTATCCAGTGCAGCGTTTGTTGAAATTCTTTGTGCATCCTCCCAGTAGGAAAGCGGCGCTGCCAGTTTAGGAAATTCATGCGGCAGGCGTTGTACAAAACCGCCTTCGTGGTCTGTTGCAATAAAAGGTTTTACAACGCCGTATACCTGCAATATTTGATCATTCATATTTTTTATGTTTTTTATATTTTGTGAATCAGTTTTTAGATTTTTTGAAAACAGCATAATAGCACCGGCAGGAATTGTATGTAATCGTTCTGCTTCCCATTGCTGTAAACTACCAGAGGAGTCAATGCCGGTAATTATTACCTGCGCACATAATTCGCTATCGCTCATATCATGCACAATTTGCATAGCTCGTTTTTGATTTATAATTTCTACCGTAGAATCAATTGTAATTGTTGATTCTGTTTGCGAAGGCTGCCTTTTACATGTTCCAAGAGATATTGTAATAATAAAAACTAATAATTTAATTGCAAAGAATTTAAAAGATTTTTCTCTCATAAACTTTTCGTCCTTTGCAGCTTATATTATTTTCTTGATTTTTTGACAGTAATTTTTCCAAATCGTTTATAGTTGTTTTTTTTGATGTGTCTGGGGCGGCACATGGAAAATATTTTAGATATTCGTTTAACAAATTATATTTTTTATAAAAACGCCCCTCTGCTAAAAAACGTTCACGTATTGATTTACCATGCAGCTCGCGCTCTGTTACAAGTTTACCAATAGGCATCAAAGACATCCAAAACCCTAAAATAATAAGTAATAGGATTGATCCGATTATAGGAAAAAGCGCTCCCTTTTCTGCTAAAATTTCCCACAATGTTTTATCATTTTTCTTTTTCCAAATTGTGTCATTTTCTACTTCTTTGCTGCGGACTATATATATTCCTTTGTTTTCATTATCAAGCGCACCGGTATAATTCCATACGGATTTTGCATCGCCAAAATTTTTGTCATTTAAAAATTGAAACTGCATTTTGTAGTGCGATGCCGTTACAGTTAAAATACCATTGCCTAAATTTACAAAATCAAAATAATCGTTTGATTCATCTTCAAAATATTCTTCTTCGGTATCCGCACTTTTTTTGTCTTCGGCATTGATGCCGTCAACTTTTGGTAATTCATTTTTAACGGCTTTTGTAAAATCGTAAAAACTGTCATCAAAAATTTTATCATAAAAAACAGTAACTTTTTTTCCTGCTTTTATTGTGTCAATTAATTTTGAATAATCTGTGAATTCAAAACAAGATGCGAATATTAACACAACATCTTCATACGAAGCAGCAACAGTTTGTGCATTGCCGCTTTCTTCTATGCGCAATTTATGTCCTGTGCCTTCCAGCCAGCGATCCGCAGCAAGATAAATGTTGTTTTTTGCAGCTTCCGTTATTGCTGTTCTTTTTATTTTTTTGTATGGCTCAAAAACAGAAGAACCAAGAACAAAAATGATAACTGCAATAGCTATGCTCACCGCTGCAACTATTGCAGTATTTGTATTTATCTTAATGTTCATGATGTTACCCTAGCGGCCTCTATCGTTTTACAAAAATCAACAGAGGCATCAAAATCATTTTTAGCAATAAGACTATGATCTTCTGAATATGCTGTACATATACGGTTTTTTACAAGATGCGAAAATTCATTTTCGTAAGGTGAATTTATTTTTTTTAATAAAGCCAAATATTCAAGTTCTGTAGCGTTATTAGGAAGTTGAATACCATTTTGTTCCAGTGCACGAATAGAGGCAGAAAAGCATGCTGCCCAAGCCTGCCTTTGTAATCCTTGTTCCCAAAACGAAATTGCTTTTTCTAAAAGTTGTTCAACACTTTCATGTGCATTACTGTAAAACTGTTCCGGTTTGTTTTTTTCTAAAAAGTGTACATTGTTTTTTAATTTTAGTACAAATAAAATCAATATAAAAATCAATGCCGCCAATACTGCTACTAATATTGCCCGTAATATTACCGCTGCAATTTGACGTATTTTTTTTATCCATTCCGGTGTCATAGAATATTTCAACTCATCATCTGCATTATCATCTTTAAAGCGCAATGACCAAACTTGTTTTTCTTCTCCAAAATCTTTGTCTGCAAGGACTTCTTTTAATATTTCAACCGGAACATCCGATAATTCTTCAGTTTTTATTTCTGTATTTTCTGCAATGTCATTTTTGTTTAAAGTGCCATTAACATCACAAGATGTAATCAAATAAAGAATATAAACCGCACAAAAGATAGATCGCACAAAGGAAATATGGTATTTCATTTTTTACCTGCCGCGGTGTTTAACATAAGCTGCAAATCCCAGCCTTCAACAATGATACGGGAATTAATATATACGGAAAATCCTGCGCAAACATAAATTGTTTCCATAACAATATAATTTATTAGATACGGAATATATATAATATAAAAAGATATTTTTCCATTAGTTTGATACAAAAAAGACATATCCACTAGCTGATTAAAAATGGTAAAGAACAATGCCTCTGAGGCATATAAAAGCAATTCTAACGAAATACAAAATATTGTAAGGAAAATACCAAATTGTATGCCGCCGCGTGTCAATATTAATTTTCGTTCGGAAAGTTTTTTGCCTTTTAGGTTTTCCAAAATGCGCAAAGGCATTATCACAGATCTGTATGGAGTAAAACGCCGCCATAATAGATCACCGCACAATCCTTTTAAAGTGTGCTTTAGAAAATTTTTACGCAGTGCCTTACCTTTTGCATTTGTATTAAAAAAACGAATCTGTATTATATGTAGTGCAAAACGCTCAAACAATGGCTTTAACCACCAGATAACTCCTATAAAAACAGCAAGATGAATTAGAACCGGAACAAGTATTCCGATTGCAACAAGAATTGTTATGGGAATTACAAAAACTAATAAGAGGGAAACAATATTTTTGCGCCATATTAAAAGAGCGGCATCGCAAGCTTGGAATGATGTTCTTTCACGCAAAGCAAAAAAAGTTGTTTCATTTGTGTTTATCATTTATTTTTTTATTAACCTGTATTAAATCATTTATACTCTTTGCGTTTTTTGTTTTTTTCTGCCGCAAAATAAAAAATACGCAATTAGAATAATCCAAAAAAATCCTCCAAAAGCATAGTGATATGTAACTGCCACTTCATGCCTAGATGAAAAAAACGCTTCGATAACGGCGGCAACAACAATCATCATTGCGCTGCCGGCAATCAACGGTGCCGCTGTTTTTCCGTACTTGCGAATGGAGGCGCTGCGGGATAGACCATTTGTAAAAAAAACACTCCATCCTAATAAAATCCCCGCAGCAGCGCTAAAAACAATGCCGGTTAATTCAAATGGACTGTGTCCTGCAATAAATGAAAAAAATGTTTGGGTAAAACCGGCATCTATAATTAAGCCGGTAACTGCTCCTAAAAAGACTGCATTAAAAATTAAAGAAACTAAACTGCCTATACCTGCAAAAAATCCGGCGGCAAATGTTCTAAATGCTATCGTAACATTGTTGTAAATATAAAAGCCGAACATATCAGCATCGTTTGTTATATTACGCGGTTTTAAAAAATAGCGGCTGGACGGATCGTACATCGAAAGTATATTATGTCTTTCTTCTGCATCGATCATCATATTTGTAACATCTTTGTACTTTGCGCATAACAGTGCAAAAAAAATATATAATCCATAAAAAATAACATGACATGCGATTATCACTTTCCAATTTTTACGCACTGCTTGCGGAAATGTTTTTATTATAAAACTTAAAAATTCTTTTAACGGTAAAGATCTTTTTTTGTATAAAATGTGGCTGCCGTCATTTACAAGACGGTTAAGACGTTCAGTAATTGCCGGATCAAATGCGTTTGCTTTTGATGTATTCAAATCGGAAGTTAAATCTCTAAGGCTTTCTACAAACAATCCTGCATTCTTTTTTATTTCTTTTTTGCCGCCTAAAAGCATTACCTCAAAATCGTTCCACGATTTTTCGCGTTGTTGTAAAAAGTAGAACTCAGTCATTGCGCACCTCTCCTGTAGTATAGGGCAATTCCTAAAATATAATCGGCAGGATTTTCGATATGCACTTGTGAGCCGCAATATTTATCTACCCATGCAGAAGCTATTTCGCAGGCGCGCATGTTACCCAAAATATTATAGCGTCTGGCAAACATCAACACGATCTTTTTTTCCTCATAGCTAAGAGGCGTTTTAGGAATTACAGGAATTATATGCTCTGGAAGATTATAGTCAGTAATCTTTCCTGCAGCGCGTACAGAGCTTGTCCATACAACAAGAGTGCCTGCAACCCAGTCGCCTATGCGTCTAAAATTTGCGCTGCCTGAAATACACAAAATTGCTATCAGATATAAAAAAAGAAACACATCGGTAAAACGCATAAGATTACGCAGCAACGATGAGGACATGCTTACAGGCGATCCGTCGCTTTGAACTACACGGATACCCATAAGCCGTTTGCCGGGGCTCTGTCCGCCGCCTGCAATCTCCCACGTAAAGTGATAAAACCAATCAACAATAAACATCACCAACAACAGTATCCACGAACCGGCGCCTCCGTGTAAAACATTTTGTATTACCCATACAGTAATAATTATTAGCCACTGTATAGCAGTGTCGATAGCAAAAGCACAAGCGCGGACAAAAAGACCTGCACACTCAATGTTATACGCAATACCTTCGGCAGTATACACAGTCTCTGCCGTATCTATAGCTTTCGGCATAGCCTCTAGCCTGTTAAACCGCTTGCCGCAACAATTACAAGGACTATTAAAGTTACCGGAATTAAAGCAATGCATACAATCAACAAAATACCGTTGAATTTCCAAAAACTTTTATTGTTCCTAAATGCGTTTTCTAATTCAGCAGGTGAATTGCTCTGTGTAAAATTGCGGATTTTTATTCCGGTTTTCCATGTAAATAATGCGGGGAAAAAATACAGCACTGCAGAAGCTAAATAAATAAGACCTGCCAGACCTGAAAACACTTCTATAAACGATAAAAATAAATTAGAGTTTGATCCGTCTGATATTTCGCCGGCAATACCTGATATTTCTTTTACGCCGCTTTCTACCTCTGATCCGCTTATTACAGCGGCAAGCCCTAAAACTATCATCAAACCGCAACCTATAAACCCCATTATTGCAATAAACCTCATCCATGGAGATGCATCTTTTAAATAGAGTAATGCCTGTTCTGTTAAAAGCGATCCTTGAACAGTTTGATTAACCGGCTGCGCCTCTGATGCAGGACTTTGGTAAGGATCATTTAAATCTGCCATATAAACTCCTTTTGTTTTTGTTATTTGTTTTATTATAAAATTATTATTTAGTGATAAGAAAGGGGGTAGCAAAAAAGCATATTGATTTTGTTGCAGTTAAAGCATACGATCTAATTAGAAAACGGAACGCGGTTAAAATCCGCGGCGGTCCCGTCACCGTAATTGCGAAAGCATAAGCCGGATACGTTTTCAAATGGTAACAATTAAGCAGGTGATCTGTGTTGCCATATCTTTCCCGAGGAGGACTTTATGAAAATCCCCTATCTATTTACGTTGGCTGCATCGTGTGCAGCTTTGGTTCTTGTGCCTACAGCATTGTTTGCGCAAGATGATGATTTTGTTTCTGCAGGACAGGCAAAGGAATTAGTTGTTACCGCAGGCAGAACAGAAGAAGATGTGCTCTCTGTTGCGGCGCAGATAAAAACGATCACTGCAGAAGACATCCAAAAATCAGGTTCAACATCAGTAACACAGGTGTTAGGCGAAATTGCCGGTGTGCGGTTTTCCGGCAGTATGGCAGGCAGCGGCAACGAAGTAATTTCTATGCGCGGCTTTGGCGAAAACTCATTTGGGCGAGTTCTTGTTCTTTTAGACGGCAACAAGATCAATAATTCCGATATGAGCGCCTTTAACTGGAACTCTGTGCCGCTTTCCGACATAGAGAGGATCGAGGTGCTAGACGGCAGCGCAAGTGTTCAATACGGCAACAATGCGGTAGGCGGCGTTATCAATATCATCACAAAAAAAAGCGGCAGCGCGAAAACATTTATCGGAATCTCAGGCGGTTCAAATTTTTCAAACAGTGAAATATTTTCGCACAGCAGCCCTGCAAAATTCGGACACTATACTGTAAACGGCGGACACAGCGGAACTAACGGATACAGACAACATCAAAAAAGTAATAATGCAAACGCCTCTCTCGCCGCAGCATTTAACATTGACGATACAATGACAATCGATCTAAGCGCCGCCTTTACAAAAATTGACATGGAGTTTCCGGGCAGCATTAGCGAAGATCAGTTTAAAGAAGATCCAAGACATGCAAACATATCAAATTTTTCCGACAACGGATTTGAATATTATGTAACAGGCGGCTTTGGGTTTACATGGGCACCTGACGAAACTTTTTTTATAAAAACACCATTGTCGTATAAATGGCGGAATGTTGAGTCTGTTACATATAGCGGTTATTCAGTTTATGAAAACAAACAACATAGTTTTGAATTCCGTCCGCAGATTTCTAAAACATTTTCGCTTGGCAGCACTACGCTTAGGATCTTAGGCGGTGCCGATTTATATTATGCAAACCTTTTAGTAAGTAATTACGAAGATAAAACCAGAAAAAACACAATAGGCGATCTGATTTTTTCGCCGTTTACAGCCGCTCCTTATTTGACATTACGTTTTAACCCTGTAAAAAGTCTTAGCATTAACGCAGGTGTGCGCGAAGATATTGCAATTTATAATAATGAACAAACAAAACCTGATAGCACAACAACTAAAAAAATATTTAACGCACTTGTTTACGAAGGCTCCGTATCTTTTAATCCTATAAAAATGTTTAAAATATATGGAAAATATGCATCGCTTTTTAGATACCCTTTTACCGACGAACTTTTTGAAGCTGCATATATAAATAGTTGGTCGCTCGAAATTGAACCTGCTGTTTTTAACAGTGATCTAAAACCTGAACAGGGCTTTAATGCAGAAGGCGGTATATATTTTTATTTTAAAAACTATATACAGATTGACGGCAATTTTTTTTATATGAAGCTTAAAGATGAGATTACTTATGTGGGAACTTTTGGTGCAGGCGGTAGAAACGATAATTTTGATTCAACACAACGACTTGGTACAAACATCAACTTTGCTGCACACGTACTTCAATATGCAGATATAACAGCATCATACAGTTTTGTAAAAGCATCGTTCTTAAAAGGTGATGACAAAGGGAATGAAATTCCGCTTGTGCCGCAGCATACTTTTTACGGCTCGCTTTTAGGTAAAATACCGGTTGCAGGACTTAGTTTAGGTCCGGATTTTACATACAAAAGCAATTTTTATGCAGCAGGCAACACTGCAAATACAGGCAAAAAAATCGACGGTTATTTTTTAATAGGTGCAAAGGCACGTTTGGCAAAAGAAATAAAAGGCAAAGAAATTGCCGTGCAATGTACACTGCATAATATTGCGGATGTAAAATATGTATCGCAAGTGTATTGGAGCGATTACTACCCGGATGCTGACATGGGCAGGTCATTTAACATAAGTCTACAGTTTAGATATTAGATTAGATATTAGAGAGTTTTGCTTTTGCAATTTCCAGCAACTGCCCTTTTGTATTAAGGGCAGGGTCTTCAAGTACGGCTTCCAGTAAGTAATGCAGAATGATCCCGATCTGTTTGCCGCTTATATTACCAAGCTGCATAATGTCATTGCCGTTTACGCTAAGATCTTTTAATGACAGAGCATTACTTTTTTTAAGCACTGCTTCGATTCGTTTTTGTAACGGCAACAGTAATGTTATTGGCGGATTGATACCGGCAAGAGCAAAAGTATCGCACATTCTAAGTTTAAAAAGTTTATCCAGATATTCTATTCCTGCGCGTGATATAAAGCGGCGCACCGCACCTTCGCTCCAGCAATCTTCGTAATGGAACATGTGTTCTTTTACAAGATGTACAACTTCGGCGCGTACATTGTTTGGATATTTTAATCTTGACATTAGATTGCTGCACATTTCTGCAGAATATGTCTCGTGATTGTAAAATGTCCAAATGCCGTCATCTCCCAGTTTAGCGGCTTCCTTTTTTCCTATGTCATGAAAGAGGGAAGCAAGCCGTACACTTTGCGGATAATTATTTTTTGCGGCATAATCCAGTGCGAGCAAAGAATGATCCAATACATCATATTTATGATAACCCTTTTGCATAACATTACGGCATGCTGCAAGTTCCGGCAGTATAAGCAGAAGCATGCCGGTATCTTCCATTTTTGTAATTGCAGCTAACGGGTTAGGTGATGCTATTATTTTTTCAAGCTCATCATGTATACGCTCTAGCGAAACTTTTGCAGTAACAGTAAGTGATGTTTTTATAGCAGATACTAGTTTGTCATCAAGTTCAAAACCAAGTTGAGATGCAAAACGTAGAGCGCGTAATGGACGTAATCCGTCTTCGTTAAAACGCATCTGTGCATTGCCTACACATTTTATTCTTTTATTTTTTATATCATCTTTTCCATTAAACGGATCGATTATATTTCCTAAAGGCAATTCCGCTGCAATTGCATTCATACAAAAATCGCGGCGTGAAAGGTCTTCTTCGATAGTTGCTGCGTATTCAATTTTATCAGGATGCCGTCCATCTGTGTAATTATGTTCCGTCCTAAATGTAGTAACTTCTAGTGATGTGTTTTTATACAACACGGTAACTGTTCCATGTTTTATTCCTGTAGGTATAACATGGCGGAACATTTTTTCTACTTCTTTAGGCGTAGCGTTAGTAGCAAGATCCCAGTCGGAAGATTTCTTTTTTAAAAGCATGTCGCGCACAGCACCGCCTACAAGGTAGACTTTTTTGTTATGTGCTGTAAAAACAGATGCGGCATCTTTTAATACCGGATCAATTTTAATATTGTTCATTATCTTATATTATACTATTATTTATATATGAAGGAAAGAACTGCCGTAGCATTTACAGGAGGCGATGCCCCAACAACTGAAATCTGCCGTAGTATTGCATCTGGAGCAGAGATAATCGCAGCGGCAGATTCAGGGCTTATAACGTGCGAGACATCAGGTTTAGCACCGCAAATAATTGCCGGTGATATGGACAGCATTGATGACATTAAGCGGCTGGAAAAATATCCGCAAAAAATAATTTTTAAATATGAGTGCGATAAAGATAAAACAGATACGGAAATCATTATAGATTTATTATGGGAAAGGGGACACAAAAATATTATTCTAATAGGCGGCGGCGGCGGACGGCTTGATCATCTTTTGGCAATTTACAAAATATTTGAACGCAAAAAATCGCCGCTGCGGTGGCGGACAAAAAATGAAGATATATATAATGTAAGAGCAAATAAGTCTTTGAAGATCGAAACTCCAATAGGAACTGCAATTTCGGTATTTAAACTAAAAGGTATATTTGCTAATGCAAAAAGTGAAGGTCTTAAATGGCCGCTTGATAAAGTTTCGTGGAAGAATGGTTTTTGCGGTGTAAGCAATGCAGCAGTTGCAGATACCATAAAAATAAAAGTTATGCATGGTAATTTTTTAGTTATATGCAATACATGTAATACAAAAGGTAAATAATTAAAGATGAAAAAACCAAACTCTTATTTATGTTTGTGGTTAATTGTTTTTGTTTTTTTATGTACAAGCAATGCAGCGGCAGTAGATGTGCCGGAATTGATATGGCGGCAATCGCTTGGCGGAAATATTCTGTGTCCGCCGTCCTATCAATTGGAATCTGTAGTAGCGGTATGTGCAGGCGGTAAGCTAATTGCTTTTAGCAAAGACGGCAAATTACTTTGGCAGTACAAAGCCGGCGGACGCTTGCTGCCTTTTGCAGCACGATCAGGATTCAGCACAACATATATATGCCGCACAAATAATATTTTGCATGCAGTCAACCGTGTTGGAAAATTATTATGGCAAAAAAATTTAAAAGACAGCATGATATGTGCGCCGATTATAGGTTGGGATGAACGTGTTTTTATTTTTCTGCAAAAAAAAATCATGTGCTTAAATGCACGCGGTGTGGTACTTTGGAAAATTGATATAGAAAGCCCTTTGGCATTTGATGCCGTACCGGATAAAAGCGGCGGCATAGCTTGTATTTTGCAAGACGGTACTTTTTTAAATATTTCTGCATTCGGTATGGTTCATGCAGTGCTGCTTCCAAAAGTTCCCAAATCAATCGTTCCTTTTAAAAATAAGTATAATGATCAATTTTTAATAATATATAAAGACGGCGAAATAGATTTTTTTGAAAACACAATACCAAACAGTAATTTTAAAGCATTAGGCACATCTGTGATTGCATCATGTGAATACAATAATAGCGCGGCAATACTTTTAGCAACAGGCGAACTTGTCTTATGGTCGCCGGAAGCAGGTGTAACAAAAAAAATTGCAAGCGGACTAAGACCAAAACAAAATGAGCAATGTTCCATGCAGTACAACAAAGACGGAATTACATTGTTGTCTAATCAAATGGCTATTGCGTTTAACAGTAAACTTGAAACTGCTTGGTCAATGATTTTAAACAGTACAAGTACACTTCCTGCACGCGGGGATAATATTTTATTTGTAAGCGGGAACGATTGGCTGCTCTATGCTTACGGCATAAAAAATGATGATGTAAAAATATCAAATAACAAAAACTCTCTTGTAGTTCTACCGTCAAATAATTACGGATTATTTCAAGCACCAGGTGATGCATGGGATAGATTAAAAAATACCAATAAATCTGATTTTGAACAACTTATAAAAACAATTTCAATGGATGAACGTAACGGCAATATTGGCGAGAATGAAGTTTACTACACAAAAATTCTGCTGGGAATGGCACAAACAGAAGATGAATTTTTAGAAATTGCAGCTCCTGAAAATTTACAGCTGCGTTTACAAGCAATTTATTTGTTAGGAAAAATAGGATCACCGGAGATTATCCCGTTTTTGGTCGATCTTTTTTCCGGTAAAAGTGACATAACAATAAAAACTGCCGCCGCAGAAGCATTAGGCAGCATTGGAATGGATCCTGATATGCTGGCATTAAATGCCTTTGATGCCGGTATACGGACAGAAGAATCACCTGCAAATGAACATATACTTATAAGCATTGCTAAAGCAGTCAGCAGCATCTGCCGCTTTTCAGGTCCTCCTTTAAGCGGCAAAGGAATTCCGATCCTTATCGAAATAAAAAATCAAACTAAATCAAGACTTGTACTAAAAACAGTGCAAGCTGAACTTGATGCACTGTTTTCGCGATAGCCGGATTTTAAAATTTGCCGCCTTTGTAAAAGATGCGCACTTGTTTGTACATACCATTGCCTTCACTTTTGGTTTCTATATCATCTATGTCGTTTAGGGTTGTGTGTATAAGGCGGCGGTCGAATGGGTTCATCGGCTCTAAAAGCATTGATTTACGGCTGCCGCGCACTCTGTCTGCTATAGAATAAGCCATACGAACTAAAGATTCTTCGCGGTAGATGCGGTAGTTTTCGCAGTCAATAACAACACGCAAATCTTCCTCTCCAATGCGGCCTACGCGGATGTTTACAAGTAATTGCAGGGCATCAAGCGTTTTGCCTTTTTTACCAATAAGAATCGAAGATGCACTACTTTCGATTTTTAGACCTAATTTGCGGTCTTCGCGGAACTGCACACCCGCTTTTACATCAAAGCCCATGCGTTTAATGATCTGTTCCAGATAATCAATTAAGTTTTTTTCTATTTCGTCATTTGCAGGGATCATCGGAGTTGATGATTTTGGACGCTCTCTGCGCGGGCTCTGAGCCCTGTTACCGTCCGCATAATCACCGGAGCCGCCGCGAACTGCATCATCTGTGTGAACCTGAATTTTTACAAAGCTCTTTTTAAACAGACCGCCTTTTTGGGTTTCGACGATCTCTACATCAAAGCTGTCTCTTGTTAAACCAAGCTCTTTTGCCGCATTGTCGATAGCCTCTTTTTCTGTCTTACCTTCAAATTCATATATCATAAAATTCCTCCTGTTTTATTTTCTTTTTTTATTTTTATGAGGGGCTTTTTTTTGCTGCGCCTCTGCTGCTGCCGCCGCCGCCATAGCCGCTTTTTGAGGTGCCATCATTTTATTGATCATTAACTGCTGGAAAAGAGTCAACACGTTTGACATTATCCAATAAATCAGCAAACCGCTAGGCACATTGTAAAGCACAAAGAAGAAAATCAACGGCATAGCATACATCATCATCTTCATTTGCGGATTGCTCATTTGATCCGGTGTTGTGGTAACTTTGCTGTACAAAAGTTGAGAGCCTACATATACAAAAGGCAGCAGTCTTAAATCACTCCAGCCCAAAATCGGTATGCGAAACGGTGCAAAATTCCAAATTGTTTCCGGCGAAGAAAGATCAGGTATCCAGCCTGATATAAACAGCGCACCGCGAAGCTCAAAGTGATTGTTAAACAGGTTGTACATAGCAAGGAATATCGGTAGTTGAACAAGCATAGGCAGACAGCCGGAAATTGGGTTGTAACCTTCTCTTTTGTAGAGTGCGCCCATTTCCATTTGAAGTTTTTGCGGATTTTCTTTGTATTTGTCCTGTATTTCTTTGATTTTTGGTGCCATAGCCTGCATGCGGATCGTGCCTTCGCTGCTTTTTTTGGTCAGCGGGAACAATAACACCTTTACCAACAGGGTAACAAGGATGATCGCAATGCCGTAATTTGGGACTAACATATAAAAAATGTTCAAAAGCCACTTTAAAAGCCGTTCAAGCGGGTTTAATATCCCCCAAAACCCCGATGCATTGGCAATTTTTTCCATCCGCATCTCTGTATAGCCCCAAGCATTGGCTCCATTGTCATATTTTGCCAGCTCATCTTGGGTTTTTGGTCCTAAATAAAAACGGTAGGTATCTGTTGTGCGCGAGGCATTTAATGTTGAACGCAGCAAGAATATGCGTGATGCTCCGTTTATCCCGTCTTCGCTAGGTTTGACAGAAAAAACAGCCTGATACGGCGTGGTGTCAGGCACTGCAAAAAACGTAAAATATTTTCCGGCAATAGCTGCCCACGAAAAACGTGCATTTACAACAGCATCTTGTTTTTCATTGACCTTTTCCTGTTTTTGTTTGCCGTTTATATATGAAAAAAAGTGGCGGTATTCGGAACGTTCATCAAGCTCTGCAAACTTAGGTCCAATCTGCGGACCAAAGTGAATTGTATATGCGATGTTCCCGCTTTGAGCGCCTGAAAAATTGAGCGGAGGAACTATTGCGCCGCCGTCTATACTCACTAAAAGCTCGAACATATATTCATCGGGGATAAAATTATATGTCTTGGTTAAGCGGAATTTTTTACCCTCTGCGATAAAGTCGCGGTAAAATTCCACAGAATAGTCTGACACTCTGTTTTTTGCAAAGTATGATCTAATTGGTTTTGCATCTTGAG
This sequence comes from Termitinemataceae bacterium, assembly GCA_036245275.1. GTDB lineage: Bacteria > Spirochaetota > Spirochaetia > Treponematales > Breznakiellaceae > BTID01. The sequence continues at coordinate 7,620 of BTID01000088.1, read as the reverse complement.
CGCCAAAAGCAAGGCTGAATGCATGTGCTTCCTCCGTTCCTGACAGTATCATATCTACCATGTCAACAGAGTTAGCAGATTCATTGATTGCAGGAACACTATCAACGTTAACGATTGCCTGATTGTGCTTTTTAAGTTTAAATGATGTAAGGTCGCCGCCTTGATTTGTAAGTTTTGCTATGAACAGAGGTGTTTCTATCGTCGTCAACTCTTCGACCTCTGGAAATTCGGCGCTATCAAAATCTATTTGCCGCACGGGTGCTGTATCCTGCTCCGCTACTGCCTCTATTTCTTGACCGGCAGGAGATACAGTGCCGGTTTCTAAAACCGTAGTTCCGGCGGGAGCCTTTTGCTCTGTCTGTAAAGCACTTGCGCCGTCAGGAATAACATTTTGAGGATAGCGTTGCGCCTGAAATATGTAAAAACCGACTATCACGACAATTGAAAGCACTATTGCAAGAACTGTGTTTTTTTCCATTTTATCTCACTTATTATACTTATATATTTTGCATCTGATTTTTTCGTAATATTCAGGGATTGGGTCAAACCCGCCCTTGTTTAGGGGATGGCACCGCAAAAGACGCAGCAGCGCAAGGCTGCCGCCTTTAAATACACCAAACCGCTCTACCGCTTGGTATGCATAGACCGAGCAACTTGGATAGAAGCGGCAGCACGGCGGAAAATGCGGCGAAACTGCCGCCTGATAAAACCGAATCGATAGAAGAAATATTTTTCTTAGAATCATTGTGCAAATAGCGCAGCTTTGGAAAATAATATTTCCAGCTGCTTCGCCCTGCCTTTATAATCTATTTGTTGTGGATAGACCAAAACCGCCATGTCAAAACCGCAACGCAGTTTATGCCGCAGATGCCGGTAAGCCTCGCGGCTAAGACGGCGCGCCCTGTTACGCTGCACAGCATTGCCGAATTTTCTGGCAAAAGTAAAAGCTATCCTGTTATAAGTAAGATCATTTTTTATGTAGAAAAGCCGTGTCCCATAGCAACTTACCATTTTTGCTGTTTTAAAAAGCCGTGTTATGTCATTCCGCTTTTTTAAATGCTCACAGCACGGAAAACAATTATCGTGCAAGTGCTAAAAAGGCTTCTTTTCGCTGGCAACACTTAATTTGATGCGTCCTTTTGCCCTTCTGCGCTTTAAAATAAGACGGCCGCTACGCGTCTTCATACGTGCTCTAAACCCGAACTTGCGGTTACGTTTAACTCTGCTTGGTTGATAGGTCCTTTTCATGGACAAACTCCTATTTTTAGCCCATTACAGGCTTTATTGCTGCATCAATTATCTTATATATCTTATAGAACAATTAAACAAATACCTAAAAGATGATTTTAGATGATTATGCAGCTATGGTCAAGTATGCGCATTGCCCGCATTCTCTCACAACCGTACACTCAACTTTGTTGTAAATACAACATAGCTGTTTGCCGCCCCTGCCCCTAGCTCACCATCGCCTAAGGGGACTTGTGCCAGCAACGTGAGCGTTGCACAGACTTTGCACGGGTAATCCTCTTGCGTTGAGCGAAATCCAAAACTCAAAATTGGGGCTGTGAATAGTAACGGGAGGAAAATATTTTTTTTTTTTTTGGGGGGGGGGGGGGAGGTTTTATGAAAGTTAGTAAAAAAAGGAAAGCGTTGTTCGTGCCGTTAACTTATGATTATGTTTTTAAAGGAGTATTCGGCGACAGAAAGGATACCGAAAGCCTTGAACAACTGCTAAAAGCTGTTTTGGATATACCGGCACAGGAGTATGAAAAAATCTCTATCTTAAATCCATTTCTGTAGGGCAACTCTGAATACTAGTGGCACGCAAGAAAGAGGCAAGATTTTGTCGGGGCGTAAAGATCTTTTTAATGAAGTAACCTTTATGGCACCCACGCCCTGTTGCTTTATCGGTAAACACGCTCAACGTTTCGCGTGCTTTGTCTCAGGCGAGACATCAGGCGAATGAGTATTCAGAGTGCCCATTAGTAAAAAAGTAATTTCCGGCGTATCCTTTTTGGGACATTTGATTTTGGCGGGAGTATCAGCCGAAGAAACATCTTCGCAGATGGCAGCCGCACATAATGCAGTTAAAATAAAAACCGAAAGAACTCTTTTCATCTAAATCTCTAAGTTTTAACACAATGGCACCTCCAAGGCAACTGGCTCTAAACAGGATCTTTTGGAGTGTTTGGATCAAGTTCGTAATTGATTATTTCGGTTAGTATTTCTGGTGTAATTACGGCTTGTTTTTCCAGCTTAACTTTGTAGACAATGAATTTACCTGTTTCCGGGTCTTTTGTCCATGCAATATCTTCACCGTTTATTTTTTTTATAGGCATTTTTTCCTCCATACATCAATCTAATATGATTCTAACACGGCAGCTTGCATCTATACAATGCGGCATTTTGCAGGCAGTTAGGAGTTATGAGTATTTAGAGGTACCCTTCAGACAATGCCGTCTTACACAGCCATAACCCTACACTTTTTACTGAAAATTCAGTATATTTTAGATTAAATGAAACGTATCCAAAGGTGCCAGTCACCGTTTTTACTACAAAGGTGTTTACTGCAACGGTGCCAGTCACCGTTTTTAAAACTCTTACCTCTACTTTTTTTTCTCTGCTCAGGCGGTGCAGTTTGGGCGGTAACCTATACGTGGACGGGTTCCGGTGATGGTACTACATGGACAGATCCTGCCAACTGGAATGATTCAGGCGGTAGCCCTGACGGATACTATCCGGGTCAGCGTGCCGGGGATACGGCAAATATCGGAACAGGTATAGCTATTACCGGTTTAGCTAACAACCTAAATGTACTTAATCTAAGCGGCGGAACATGGAGCTTGACCAGTGTTCCGGCAAATACTTTACGAATTTCAGGTACGGTTACGGTAAATGGAGCTGTTACAATTAGCACTACACAGCAATTGGTGGTTGCAAGCGGCTCTTTAGCAGGCAGCGGTAATTTAACAGTAAGCGGCACTGCAAATATTGCAGGTAGCGTAACTAAAGGAGGTACACAAACCTATAACGGTGCTGTAACGCTTTCCGGTACAGGTGCCCTAATACTTGGCTCAAATAATAACGTAACATTTGGCGGCACATTGAATGGCGCAAGAGCTTTAACGATTGCCGCAGGAAGCGGCACGGTAACATTTAATGGTGCGGTCGGCACTACACCGCTTACATCAATAAGCAGGACAGGCACAGGTGCCACTATAATCAACACCGCTACAATTACAACAACAGGTGCACAAAGTTATGGCGGGGCTGTAACGCTCAGTGTAGATGCAACACTTACAACATCAACAGGCGGTGTAACGTTTAACAGCACAGTAAATGGCGCACAAAGTTTAACAATTGCCGCAGGGAGCGGAAATGTAACATTTTCCGGTGCAGTCGGCGGCACTACACCGCTTACATCAATAAACAGGACAGGTACAGGCACCACTGCAATCAACACCGCCGCAATTACAACAACAAGCACACAAAGTTATAGCGGTCCTGTAACACTTGGTGCGGCTGCAACACTCACAACAACAAATAGTGCCGTAACATTCAGCGGCACAGTAAATGGCGCAAGAGATTTAACGATTGCCGCAGGGAGCGGCGCGGTAACATTTTCCGGTGCGGTCGGAGGCACTACGTCCCTTACTTCATTAACTGTAACGGGTACCACTGTAACATTTTCCGGTGATGTTACAAGCGGTGCTCTAAGTGTAACAGGCACCACTGCAATCAACACCGCCGCAATTACAACAAGCGGCGCACAAAGTTATAGCGGGGCTGTAACGCTTGGCGGCACAACGGCTGTAACACTCACAACAACAAATAGTGCCGTAACATTTAGCAGCACAGTAAACGGCGCAAAAGATTTAACGATTACCGCAGGGAGCGGCGCGGTAACATTTACAGGTGCGGTAGGCACTACGCTTACAAAACTTGATCTATCTGGAACAACAGGGACTATTGCGCTTAACTCTGCCGGTTCTGTAAGTGTAAACGGCAATATTTCGTTTGGCGGAGATGTTACAACAACGGCAAATACTACAATAGCAACAACCGCTAGCACCGGCAATATAACGTTTAACGGTAAAATAGATGCAGGAAGTTCACCGTACTATAAACTTGAATTAAAAGTTGCAACCGGTGCAGCATCATCTTATGGTGTTGTAACATTAAATGATCATGTTACAAGCGGTGCTTTTACTGTGGAGGCATTATATCTTTCTGTTGCCAGCCCAAAAACAATAAATAGCAACAACAACGATATAACATTTACAGTAGACGGTTATATAGCAGACAGCATAAATGCCGGAACAGGTCAATTTGCAATAGCACCTTTTACATCAGGTAAAATTGTTGTATTCGGTGATAGCGATTTTGTAGGAACTCATGTTTATTATGATTCAACATTTCCCAGTGGTGTTACCGCAGACGGCGGCTTTATTGTAGGTAATGATAATTCTGCAACAGGCACAGGAAAAATATATGTAACAGGTGTTGGAAGTTCAACGTATAATCTTACATTAAGGAACGCTAACAATTCTAACATCGAATTTACAGGCGACTATACGGTGGATGCCACATTAGGTAAATCCTTAACAGTAAAACCGGCGGGGACAGGAATAATTATAATTAATAGCCCTACTGTTACGATCAATTTAGGAGGAGTATCAGCAAATCAAAAGTTTACAGCTAACGGGAAAATAGAGGGCTATGCCGGCACAGAAAAACTTATACTTACCGCAAGCAGCCCAGGCACAATAGAAACAATAGAATTTGGAGGTAAAATAGACAACTTAGCAGAGCTTCATATAGAAAGTGCAACAGAAATTACTAATATAGATACAGCCAACCCATTAGAAATATCGGCAAAAAAATTAACATTAGGTGATGGTACTACAGGTGTAAAAATTAACACAAGTGCCGCCGCCCTTACCGATCACGATATTATATTACACCTTGACAGTTTAGTACACAATGAGTTAAGCGAAATTACAACAGATACTACTGTACCTGCGCTCGCAGGCAACGTTTACCTTTCGCCATATACTACCGCTTCCACAATTGAATATGGTGATTCAGGTACTATAACTGTGAATCCAGCAATTCCTTCACCTGCATCAACTGTAAATGTTTTTTATCAGTCCACATGGACTTCTTTTAATGCACTTTCTTATACTGTTGGTGATGTTGATACTAGTCATATCTTCGTAAGTACAACAGGCGGGGTCGGCTCTGGAGTTATATACCCGTTAGTACTACAAAACGGTACTAATGCAAATGTTAATTTTACCGGAGACTACACATCAGACGATAAATCGCTAACTGTTCAGAACGCAGGAACTACAACAGGCGGAAAAGTTATTTTTACAGGTTCACGAAATGTAAACCTTAAAGATGATGGTGCACTTACTATTTTAAAAGACACAGAATTGTTAGGCACTGCAGCCGACACAGTAACTCTTACTGCAAAAGGCGGTGTTGATTTTGGCAGACTGCCTCCAACAGAAATTCCAGTCAACATTGATTCCTCCAATGCCGTCAATGCCGTCAATCTTACCCTGATTGCAGGCACCGCTGACATCTTGATAAACGGCTCTGTAGGTACAACAAACCCAATCGGCAGATTACAGATTACAAACGGCAACACGCCCGCACCCTATGCAAGAGTTAGGCTAAACGGCAGCATATATGCAAAAGACTTTCAGCAAAGCGTAGATACGTCAACCACAGCAGTCGTTCTTTTGGGTGAAAATATACAACCTTCCACAGCAACAGTGCTGAAGATTGAAACTGGCACAGGCACAGGCATAACTTTTGAAAGTGATATAATAGTATTCAATGATTTAGTTTTAAAGGAAACTGCCGCAGGATCTATCAACACCAAAAATATTTACGCGCACTACAAAACCGGTTATACGGATAAAGCATGGGCTCTTACTATTGATAGCAGCACATTAGCTGACATTACAATTACAGGCGACATAGGAAAAACTGCAACAGTCGACGGTCTATTTTGCACCGGAGTAGGTCCGGTAATAATTAAAGGTAAAATTGTTACGTTAACAAATGCAAGTACGGAAACAACATTCGGCATATTCACAAAGCCTGACACAAGCATAACACTCACCCCAAGCGGTGTTACAATTACAGGTGCAGGCGGAATAGTAATTGAAAAAGATACAACAATTAGTACAGGCATTGGAATAGTTGCACCAGGTTACGCGCTTAACGAAGGTGATATAACATTAAGTAGTGCATTAACAGGGGCAGGAAAAAATATTACGTTTAACACATTAGGTGAAGTTTCTGTTAATGCAATCGGCACATCAGCAGCAGGACAAGAAGTAGGAGACGTAACTGTAAACGGCGCAGCGTTATACGCAATGAATGCGGCGCTTTATGCTTCTAAGATTATATTTAAAGGACAGACAGATACAAACTTTGATTGCGGCTACCGTTTGCCTAATGTAGAAATTATTCATGCCGATAGTGCAACCTCTGCACCAACAGGCGTAACATTAACAAATCATTCCGTTGTCCAAGATGCTACTAATCCTGAGCTTCAAATAAAGCATGGCTTTTTAGATTTAGATTCTAAAAATTGGTTAATGAAAACCAGCTCTGCAGTGCCTTCAAGCGGCGGCTTTGAGGGAGTAGACGGCAAACTTATACTTGGAGAATTAACACAAATATCGCAAAAATCAGCTTTAGAAGTTGCCGGTGATTTTAAAACAGGTTCAAGTTTTTCTCTGATAGCAGGACCGGGCGGAAATTACGGTGAATCCAATATTGTATCCGGAGGCGATGTTGAAATATACGGCAATGCCTTGTCCAACATTACACAACTTACACTTACAATGAACGGCGGCACAAGCACTACAGATACAAAAACAGTTGACATAATAAATGGCGCAACATTTTTTAATAGATCGTATTTAAGTACACAATATTTAAAAAACTTTGTTGTAGTAGGTTTTGTTACAGCGTTATGCGATCTTGTTATAGGGGGCAACTGGAAAGCTCCAAACATAAATTATCCTGTTCCGCCCGGGTTTACATATCCTGATTACCATTTTGATCCTAACGGGAAAATGGTGCAATTTGTGGGTCCGGGTTTTACTCCTGATCTAAATGAACTCGGAAAGTTTCAGCACGATATATCAGGCGACAACTGGTGGTACGATTTTAAAGCTATAACTTGGGCAGGCGCTGTGCCGGCTGCGGGTAATCCTTATTCACCGGATACTGCAAATGCATACATGACATTGCGCTTCTCTAATTATCCTGACAGACAGCGTTTTCAAAATTCAATTAATATACATGGCTGGGGTAATAATATTGAATATAGCACAAATCCTAGCTGTTATGTGAAATTAAGCAGATTGACAGGATCTCTGCCGAATCCTGATACACCGGTACCAGGATCGAGTGGTTATGATGTACCCAACTCAAGACCTTCTGCGGCACAAAGAGGATTTTGGAATTTCGTTATAGACGAAATAGCAAACGCACTACCTATGGTGGGTTTTGTCGATTTAGATTATTTGTCTGTAAACTATTGTTTTTCCGGTACCCGTCCACGTATAGGTTACCGCCCAAACTGCACCGTCC
>BTID01000087.1:0-27699 GCA_036245275.1 Termitinemataceae bacterium | reverse complement strand
TCCAACACCTCCGTTGGCAAGTCAAGATAGAAACTTGATGTTTTTTTAAGCCTTAAATATTTTTGTGGTTTCAATCATACTATATAATGCAATTGGATTATGGCGGTTTATGATTTATAGGAGTTTTTATGAAAAATATTTTTTTGTTTGCAGCAGCAATTTTAGCAGTGTCATGTGCTTCGCAAAAACATCACATTGTTTATTATGATATATATGATAAGGGTCCTGTTGCCGAAACAGAATATGCAATACTGATAATTCCCAGTGAAATTTTTGTCCGCACTATTGATGATGTTTCTTTTGCATCTCAATTTACCCACCACAAAGAGTTTAGTGATTCTGTTAACTATGCATATTTTTTTATAAAAGCCGGCAAACATAAAATAGCAACAGATTTCTTTGAAGTGCAGGTACAATCTGTTGAAACTCCTAACGAAAAAATATTACCGGTTATTACATTTGATTTTTTAGCCGCAGGAGTTTACCGGCTTTCCTATGAAATTGATCCGGCAAACTTGATCTATACGGCAGATATAAAACAACTTGACCAGCCATTGCCGCAATGGTGGACAAATAAAAAAGTTATAAAAAAGTAATGCTAAAATTGAATTGCTAAAATTGAATACTGATTGATGTGCCTATTGTTCCGGTAAAAAATATTGTTTTTTGTTCGGGATTTTCTTTAGGATTGACAGTATTAAGACCAAGTCCTGCAAATACATTTAGATTAAGTGTACCCAAAATACGTACAATTGTTTTATGACTTGCATTTATCGACCAGTTAAAAGAATCACTTGTATTATTAAAAAATAATTCTACTTCTTCTTCGCGCAGACGTTCGTTACCCGATCCTGCAATTTTTGCAAAGAGAGGGAAGTGTGATTTATTTTCAAATCTGTTGATAATCAAATCAAAAATTGTACCTAGCAAACTTCTTTTTGCCGGTGTTAAGAGCGAAATATTAAACGCCATTGTATAACCGGTTTTTAAAATATTAATCACATCAGATAGTGCAAGTTCACCGCCTTTAAAACCATAAAAAGCTATATCTTGATTAACACCAAAGCGCCAGTTTAGATCGCTTTCTTTTGGAATGGAAATGTCATAAAAAATAGATGTGTTATACTGATCGTTCTGATAAAACTTAAAAATATTTTTTGCACCGAATGCACCAAAAAGATTGATCGCAGAAAAATGCACGGCAGCACCTACATTAATCATATCTAAAATTGTATCATAGGTTTGGCTTGTTTCGCGGTATATTTGTGCTTCAAAACTTTTTGGTATGTACAAAGTGGACAGACCATACCTTTCCGCAAGCCGTATCAAAAATCTATACCTGTCCTGAAACCTTCCATACTCCGAAGTGCCGTATGAATCTTTTAATGTATTATGCAGTTTATCGGTAAGATCCGGATCAAATAATGAATAAAACGGAGCATTACACAACAAGGCAGTGCTTGTTTGTATTGCATCACCCCATGCATATAAATCATTTATAAAAGTATCACTTAAAAAAAGTACTCGGCGTTTAAAAATTCGTTCCTGTGTAAAGCTACCGGAAATTGATTTTGCTTTAAACGGAAATTTTAAAACAGATCCTGTACCGGAATCTATTTTTGAATCAAGTACAGAGCTTGTGTTAATACCGTCTAACGTTAACTGTACACCAACAGGGATTGTATTTAACCCAATATTAAATGCATGCGAAATGTTCCGCTGTTGTGCATTGCTGCCGTTATCAATAATGATACCTTCTGCACTTCTAAGCCATGTCTTTGCATAGTTTGTAGTGTTTGCTTCGTTATCTTTGATCCCATTATTGTAAATATCTGTTTCATTTTCTTCTAAGTCTTTTAACTTTTCGGTATATGCTGCATTTGCGTCTAATGAAATTCCCAAAGGGACTTTACCAATTTTACTTACACCAAAGCCTGCAGAAAAATTCCGCAACTCTTTCCCGTCATTTGCATTGCTTGAACCTGATACATGGGCGTAAATATTGCCGTTAAGCCGTATTTCTGTGCTATGCTGCCAAACTGCTTTTTCGGGATCAGTAAAAAAAGTTTCGCCTAAAAATACCGGACCTATATTGCGTGAAATTCCGTGACCGCCATTCCACCAATATGATGATTCCGTTCCTGCCGAGTATGCAAATTGTCCGCTTAATTTTGTACCGAATATAACCACACCTGCACTGCTGCGCTGTAGTGCGCCAAAATATGCAGTATCTTCTTCTGTTTCTAAAGTGCCGCGTGCGGCCGTTTCTACAGCAGTTTCAAAAGAAACTTTTTCTATTGCAGCTTTTTTTTTAACCGAAAGAATTACATCATCATTTTGATAGCGGAATCTGCCGCCTGAGTTTAACCACAATTCATCTGTAGAATCTTCTAAAATTATTTCGTCAATCATAATACTATTTTTAGTAAGCGATCCGCCTTGCGGCGGATTTACAAAGATCATAATAAATGCAGAACCGTTTTCATTTTCTGCATTGTCGTAATTGTATGTACGCAAAGAATTAGGCTGATATGTTATATTAGCCGGAATTTTTTGTTCGCCTATAAAAACACCGGTATCAACTCCGGCATAACGCAATTCTATTTTTGTCCATGCGCCGCCTGTTGCCGCATTTAAATATTCTGATTTGATATTAACCTGCAATGCCGTCTTAGATAAAAATCCAAAACTGTCCATAGTTTGAGCAACAACAAAATCTACGCTTGTACCTTTTTGTAAATTGCCGTTAATAAAAAACGATACTTTTTTATAACTGAAAAACAGCACCACACCGATTCTGCCGCCTGAAGTGTATCCCATTTTAATTGCAGTACACGTTGTTTAGGATCATCTTTATGCAAACGTGTTATAATTTTGGAATACCTTGAATTTAAAGAGGCTGCAGCATTATCAGGCATTTCTGTTGTAGTAACATTGTTTTGCGCATTTTTTGCAGTGCCATTCTCTTTTATAATAGGAGCGAACTTTGCACCGCGCACAATTAGCGGAGCTGCCAAAAACCGTCCGCTTATATTTGCGCTGCCGTTATTTATAAAAACATAGCGGATATAATTGGCGTTTTGTAATTTGCGGCGTTCATCATCGTTTAATATCAAGCGCACCAAACGAGGTGATTCATGCCATGTATCTGCGGCCGAAGAAAATATTGTTTTTTGGATAAGTAATTCCGTATTTTCATTTGCAGCAGAATCTTTTACAGGTAGTGTTCCGATTTGTACAACAACAGAAAAATTATTGTAATTGTTAAAATCATAAAATCTAAAAGGCAGCTCAATTTCACGCGCCTCACTTAATATAGTACCGTTAGCAATCTGCACTTGGAATCCGCTCCAGTTCTGCAATGGCAATGGTGAGGGATCAAGTGCAAACTCTGCGGCAAGTATAACACCGCCTAACGACGGATCATTTGCCTGATACGGACCTAAGACATCTTCTTGCACTGCTGCATTTTCTGTAATATCCATTAAATAACTATTGCCAAGAGTTTCGGTCTTTTTATAATTACGGTAACGCAGGTCTGCGCGGTTGCCGATGTACAGATTTGATATATCCGGCGGATTGTTGCGGGGAGGTGTAGATATAAATGAATTTTGTTCATTCAAATAAATAATTTGTTCACTGCCTTCCATACCTGCGGCACGGTACAGTCCTATAGTATCTGTCCTTTCCCAGCCGCCTCCGATATTAAAATTTGCTTGAACCTTTTCGTAATTCCAATTAAATTTGTTTGTAAGAGCAAGGGTGCCGGGACTTGCATTGCCGTACTGCGAAAATTGTTCTTGATCAAAAACATTCCAGCGGAATGCAAGTGCACTTGATGTTGTAAAGTGATCGTTTACATTCCACACCGTACCTAAACCTGCTGCTAAACTGCCGTTATTACTTTGATTGCTTCGTTTTAAATATGTAATCCGTATTATTTCGTTAATACCGGCAGAGTTTGCAAGCGTTACATATCCTGAAGAATTGTTAAAATTAAAATCAGGATCATCTAAGCCGCTACGTTTTACTTGTACCGATCCTTCCACAACATCGGTGCCGATATAATAACCATTTGCAGATGACAAATTTGTCCACCGTAAACTAACATCAGTATTAAAATTGTCGGTTAAATAAACAAGTGAATTCCACTGTGCATTATTTAGATCGCGTGCAATGCTCCACCGTGAACGTACAGAACGTGCATCATAAGTTTCTGTTTCCAACATTAGCTCAAAAATACTGCGTTGTGTAACGATGTACGCATTAGTATCCAAACCAAAATTTTTGTTAAACCCGCCGCCGTTATCGTACCACAAAGAATTATCTGCACGTTCTGTTATAGTAAATCCGTTGATGCGGTCGTTTGTAGAACTGTTTACCAACGATGCCGACACCGAATTGCTCGTAGGAGATTTATAAAGTGTTTGCCGTTCAAACGGCGAAAATGTACCTGCCTCGTAAATTACAAGACAATCATTTCCATTTATTGTAATTACCCCAGGTGTGTTTTTAGGATCGCCTGTTGCAATTATACTTTGTCCAGCTTGAGGATAAAGAGTTAAATCGTTTTCGTAAAAATAACGTTGAGCTTCGTTTAGAAAGCTGCTTCCATCACCATAAAAACCCATTGCATTTTTGTATGTTGGTAGAGTCCCATAATGAACTGCAACTTTACCGCTTGGTGTAGTTGCCAATTCTACAAGTCCGAATGTTGCGCTTGTTGCGTATTCGCCGGGTTTTGCTATACGCCATAATGATCCGTCACCTGAATAATCACCTTTCTTATCTTCGATGTAAACAGTTATATTATTTTGTATATTTTTTTGCGGCAGCACGAATGATATACCGCGTATGCGTGCAGATGGACCTAAATATGAATAGCTGCGTTCACTATTGCCTACAAATATACGTTCCTCACGCGAGGCAATATCATAACGGACAAGCATGTGTAATTTTAATTTGTTTGCACCAAACTTACCGTAAAATCCTACGGAAGATGATGCGTCATAAAGTGGTGTGTCGCCGCCAAGATTGATATATGGATACTTAGGAAAATCCAGTCCCTTATTTCCTATAACTGCAAATTGCACAAAGTCATCTTGGTCACCTTTAAAACCGGCAGCATAACTTGAAACCTGTAAACCTTCCGAATTGCCTTCTTCAAAAAACGCTTCCACAAACCACTTTTTGTATATCCATAATGAAATATCTAAATTTGGCTCTTGTTCAATAATTGGTTGAAGTCTTTCGGGAATAATTCCAAACCGGTTTTTTTGAAATCCCCACTGTGCTCCAAATGTTCCTTTCCAATAGCCATGCATAAAAAGTGATACGTCCGTATCTTTTACAGTTAACGATAATATTTCTGATGGTTCTTCGCCTAGAATAGACGCACGTTCTGCATTTACATCCAGTAAATCACTGCGCACATCTGCGGACTGCAGCTGTGCATCATTATCTGTTTGCAGATCTTCTTCTTCCTGTGCCGCCGGGAAAACGGTACATATAAAAAAAAATATTAGACATAACCCGTGTCTTTTGGCCATTTATTTACGCAAGAGCATTGAAGAACAGAAAGCCGGTATAATACCAATAAATATAGTTAATCCGAATGTATGAACAGGAAGAAAACTACTAAATGCAAGGGCGCCGAATGATAGGGCTGTTGTTATAAAAGAAAATGTTATTGCATAAATTGTATAGTTATTTTTATTCCGTGATTTTTCATCTTCTGTTATATACAGAATATAGTCTAGGCTTAATCCAAAGACTAGCACAAATGCGGAGGTAGTAAAAAATTCAACAGGTTCATTTATAACGGACAGTACAGCAATTAGACATATAGTAATAATTATAGGACAAAAACAAATTCGTGTAGTCTGTTTCCAAGAATAAAACAATTTTAAACTGACTATTATTAACAGGAAGGCCACCAAAAACAGTTTAAGCATTATTATAGTATAGTTATCAAGCTCAATGCTCATGTCATCAATTTTATTAATAAATGTTACAAAAGGAAAATTGTCAGCCATAGCACTCAATTCACTTTTTGAAACTGACGGATGCAGCGGCATAACGCATGAATAATATTTTTTGTTGTATTCGCCAATTGTTATTCCGTATAAAAGTTTTTGTACAGCAGGGCTTATATTTTCTGTAGTTGCTATTTTATTTTTTTTAGAATCAAAATCTGCGATCCATGCGCTCAAAGCAGTTTCGTCCATATCCAACATTTTAAATTGTTCCTTTGCAAAAGGCTGTAGATTTTCAGCGGCAGCATAACTAAGCCGCTGTGCCTTTTCAGATGGAATAAATTTACTAAGTGCTAAATAATTTTTTAGCTTATCATCTGCAATCGCATCATCAAGTAAATTACGGAATGTTTCTTCGTTCTGCAGCATCTCTTCTTCTGTATCGCCGCTAACTATAAAATAGTAGCGCACTGCGCCGTAAGATACAACATCAGAAATAACTTTATCATCGTGTGCTTGCGATTCGGATAACTTCCAAACCTTATTTAAATCATTATTGATCCGTATATTTGAACGGAATACAACTATAAAAATACATGCCGCAACAATAAAGATACTTAAGATAATTCTTCTTGCAAATGAAGGGACAATTGCTTTAATGTGTTTTATTGGTTTATCCTGCAGTAAACGTGCTTTGTTTTGAATTTTAAAATTAGGAAACAAAAACAAAACTGTAAGCCATGAACTAGCCAAACCTAAGATAGAAAAAACAGCAAATTGTTTTAATAATATTATCGGCGAAAATAACAGCACGGCAAAACATATTTCTGTAGAAAAAAAACTCATTGTCATAGCACGGAATATTTTCCGCCGGACAACAAATTCCGGTTCCATCATCATTTTTAAATGTGTAAAATAATGTATAGAATGATCAACAGACACACCTATCAATGTAGTGCCGAAAATAAATGTTAATATGTGTATCTCGTGAAAAACTCCGAATGTACCTGCGCAGGCTGCACCAAGTGATAACAGAGAAGCGAACATAGAAAGCAATGCAGGATATAACGAGCGGAACACTAATAGGAATAAGACAAGAACTAAACTTAATGAAACATACGAAATAATTGATATTTCCCTAAGTGCTACCCTAGAGTTTTCGTAGCTGTAAAAAGCGGTGCCGGAAAAAAATATATCTACATTAGGGTACTGTTCTTTTAATTTTGTTTTGTATTTAAAAAAATTTTCTATGCTTTTTGTAGAACCGGAAAATCCACTTTCCATAAGATTGATTCTGATAAGCACATAATATTTATCATCTTTTTCTGTCGTTAAAACACCATCTTCTTGTTTTAACTTTCCATTGATAAGAGATGCATCATCAAAATAATTTTGTATGACATTATCACTTAAAAAAAACGGATCTTTTTCTGTATCATCGAAAATAGTGAAATTAAACGCACTGTAAAATTGATCTATTGCTTCGTCGGCAATTTCTTGCGGACCAAAATTTTCAACATCATTTAATGTATTAATTGTTTCTGAATCCAACAAATTATAACGGTTTTCAAAAACAAGAGATTTTATTTCGTCTGTTACACTTGTGTCGATATACAACACAACATCTTTAAAATCACCTGTAGACTCCATATATCCGGCATAAACTTCTGCCGCTTCTTTTGCGGTCTCAAAATCCTGCCCTTCAACAAGAACAGTTGCCTGCCCAAACATTTTCTCTGCCAATATTTTATCTGCCTGCGATTCTGCCTTGTGCTCGGAGGATTCAGGAAGAATATCCATCAAATCAGAATTGATTCCGACCTTGTTAGAAAATAAAGATGCGGCAAATACCGCCAGTACCAATATGTGAAAAATTATCCAAGCAAGATACGATTTTTTTCCTAAACAAAATTCTTTTAATTCTTTTTTTATTTCAGAGACACTGCACATTCTAATATTCCACCTGCTTTTTTGACATTAGTCATATCCATTATATCAAGCTTTGTAATACCTTTTCTACAGCACACAAGGCTTTTCCTCTGTGGCTTAATTTATTTTTTTCGTCAAGTCCAAGCTCTGCCAGATTACATTTTTTTTGCGGTAAGTAAAAGATTGGATCAAAACCAAAGCCGTTTTCGCCGCAAAAATGTTTTGTAATTTCACCTTCAAGCGTTTCCTGTACAGCAAAAAACCTATTTTTTTCAACAATAAGCACCATAGCGCATACAAAACAAGCACTCCTAAGTGAAAACGGTTCCATTTCACGCAGCAGCAAAGCATTACGATCGCTGTCTTGCAGTTTCTCGCCATTGTCTGCCCCATAGCGCGCAGAATAAATCCCCGGTCTGCCGTTAAGGGCATCAACACAAAGACCGGAATCATCGGCAATGACAGGTTTAGCTAACAAACGGTACAGATCACGCGCTTTAATAAAGGCATTGTCCAAAAAAGTGCTGCCGGTTTCCGCCGGATCAAAATCAATACCCGCATCTGAAGGAATCTTTACTGTCCAATCTTTTAAAAATCCCTGCACCTCTTTTTGTTTGTGTTTGTTTGAAGATGCCAGCCAAATATCCATTTTGTTCTCCTTGATTGTGATATATTGTCATCGAATTAAACAAATGTAGACGAATAATATTCGTTCAATTCGTTCAATTCGTTTAATTCGATGACTAATATTTATTTGCCTCCCACATCACATTTAATAATATTCTGTCATCTAACATTCATTATATCTAAAGCAATCTGTAAAGTGATCATTTACCAAACCGGCTGCTTGCATTACAGCGTATACGATTGTCGGTCCTACAAATGTCCAACCTTTTTTCTTTAGCTCTTTTGAAATAGTTTCGGACAAAGGTGTGCTTGCAGGAACATCGCCGATTTTTGAAAAGTGATTTTTTATTGGTTTGTTATCCGGCATAAAATTCCAAAGCCAGTCTGAAAAATCAATACCGCAGCCGCTCATTTTTAAAAAACATTGCGCATTATTTTTTGCGGATTTTATTTTTAAACGGTTTCGTATTATGCGGCTGTCTTGTGCAAGCTCTTGCATATAATCTTCGCTCCAGAGTGCCATAAGTTCCGGATTCATATTGTTAAATGCAGCACGGTATCCTTCACGTCTTTTTAAAATTGTGATCCACGAAAGACCTGCCTGTGCACCGTCTAAAATAAAAAGCTCAAACAGTTTTAATGAATCGCGGACAGGCACTCCCCACTCACTGTCATGATACGCCGTATATAAATCATCTCCTGCGCACCATGGACAACGCTTAATTTCTGTCATTTATATATCCTCCACATGTTTTTGTACTTGAAAATGCGGTGCATATAGGCTTATGCCTTTTTCTGCAAAACCGTCTTGGATATTTGTATATACTTCTGAATAAACACGCGGCAGGATACTTACATTTTTTGTGTATGCGTTTAATTCGTAAGTACAATAAAAATCGTTAAGCGCAATCTGATTTATAAAAGGCTCCGGCTCCTTTAAAATATTTTCTGACTTTAAAGCTGCATTTTTTAGCACTTCGTGAACAGTGCGCCAAGGCACATCATAACCCATTGTTATACAGATATAAACTATAAGTCCGCTTTGTTCTTCCATTGTTGATTTATTATAATTTGTTACACTTGTTGAAAGCACCATCGAATTAGGCAGTGTAACAAATTCGTTTTTGTGTGTACGAATTCTTGTTACCATAGCGCTGCGTTCAACAACAAAACCTGTTATGTCATTTATTTTTATGCGGTCGCCAATCTTGAAAGGCCGCATGTATGTCATAACAAGCCCTGCTATAACATTACCAATAACACTACTTGAACCTAGCGAAAAAATTATACCAACTAAAACAGAAACACCTTTAAAAATATCAGACTCTGCATTAGGTAAATACGGATAAATTAGCGCAACAGTAAAGGCAATGATAACTACACGAAGAATGTTAAATGTAGGTTCAGCCCACTCAGGAAAAAATCCTTTTAGTTTAATTTTTTCCGACTTAATTTGCTCAGATAAAAATCTTAGAAACTTCATAAAATAACGGACAATAAATATAATAATTACGATTGTAAAAATATTCGGAATGTAGTTTAAAAATTCAAAAATAAAATTTTTTATTGGCGTTAAAATGTATCCAAATATTTTTGAAGCCAGTCCGCGTGTCGGCTCGAACAATCCAAGAATTAAAGGCAGTGTAAGAAATAATTGTAAAATTATAAGCAGCCATTTTGCTATTGTAATTACTACAGAAAATGCTTTTACCGTATGTTTTTTGTCAAGAAAATTTAACGGTTTGAATTTTTCAAACAAAGGTGATTTTTCTAATTTTTCAAAAAAGGGTATTTTTTTTAATTTACTTTTATTTGGTTTATAAATATTTTTTTGCATCTTTGAATCTGCAAACGCTGCAAAACGTATTGTTTGTTTTATTAAAATAATTTGCACTACAACAATTGCTGCAGTAAGACCTAAACGAAAAATAAAGCTTATTGCCTGTTGATGTTCACCGCTGTCAAAATCCACAACCCAACGTTCAATCCATAAGTGCAAATTTGAAAGAAGGTTTTTAATGTCTACTAAAATTTTATCCATAGAGTATTATATCAATTATGCGACATTCATTAAAGTGAGTTTTCTACTATGTGTTAAATTCTTTGCCCACAACCCCTATCCGAAATTACACCAGGTTTATTCGAGCCGTAGGGTTTAATACCCCGCCCATTAGCGTTACAAGCAGTGCGCGAAAGCGCACATGTACAAACCATTTCCTTACAGTGCAAGGACGAAGTCCTTATGCGAAATGGGCAGGGATTTTTACTTGTTCCTTGCCAACCGTGCCTCAAGTTCGGCAATTCTGGCATCCTTCTCTGACAATGCCTCATCCTTCGCCTTGATAATTTCATCAGCCTCTGCTTTAGCTTCGGCGCGGCCTTCTACTCTGCCTTCTGCAAGACCTGCGGCTCTACCTTCCTCAAGACCTTCCGCTCTGCCTTCTGCTAGGGCGGTGTCTTTCATGTCGGCTATGTCCATGCGCAGCATTTGGCGGGATAGGGCAATAAACCGTAACTTTTGCCTCAAACTTAAACGTCTAACCTTTACCCCTATCTTTCCTATCTGCGGATATTCTTTTGTTAACATCTCAAAATCCTCCTCGCTTTTGCATAAAAAGCATTGTAACAATGGCCAAAGTTCTGTCCCATCATTCTCTTTGGGCACCTTTGGTAGCTCTATGGTAACATATTTTACGATTTCGGTAAACGGCTCGCTGGTTTTTTCGTTCAGTATCGAAAATCTGTTTAAATACTCAGTGTTGTTCGGGAACAAAACATAGTTGCAAATGGCAATACTGATTGTCTGATTGATTTTTTCGTATTTGTCGCCGCTTACGATCTGATCGGTGATCAGTTTTGACTGATAATATACTATCCTGACGCAAAATCCGTTTAATTTTTCAACTTGCATTTCTAAATCAATAATCTTACCGGATTTGGTTTCTATTTTGATATCCAAAATGCCTTGTTTGTCTTTCTGGAACGCACGTTTCAGAAACGGATTTAGGATAGAGATTTTTTCATACTCCTGTGCCGGTATATCCAAAACAGCTTTTAGCAACTGCTCAAGACTTTCAGTATCCTTCCTGTCGCCAAACACTCCTTTAAAAACATAATCATAAGTTAACGGCACGAATAACGCTTTCCTTTTTTTACGCTTTTTCATAAGACCTCCAAAAAAAATATTTTCCTCCCACATATAATAATGGTGCAAAGTAGCACGGCGCTTTACTTTTTTTGGGATTTTTTTTGTCATTTCTATTGAATGTTGACAAATTATTGCCCCCCTAAAGAGTGCAACAAAAAACAATGGCAAATTTAACACAGAGTAAAAGGAGGTACACAGAGAGGGAAGATTTGATGAACTTTTCTTTTCCTCTTGTCTTCTCCTCCGTGTTCCTCTGTGAACTCTGTGTTAAAATTCTTTAAAGTGCCTCCGTGTTAAAATTCTTTAAATGTGCCATTAAAATTATTGCAATGCGGTGTCTTGTAAGTCATTTACCCATAGGATATAATTTTTTTAATTTGCATAAGTCTTTTTTTATCGCTATATTTTTTTTGATTTTTGCTTTTCCTGTTTTTGGTCAGGCAAATGTTTCCGTTCCTGTTGACGATCCTGTTTACAGGATTTTAGAGATTGCCGAATTGCGCGGACTTTGCAGCGAACTTTCAAAACTTAAACCGTATACACAAAAAGCCGTAATGGAGCTTTTAAAAGAAATAGAATCAAATAATGTTGATGCAAAGCGTCCGCTAAACAGAATAGAAAATGAAATTTTGCAAGACTCTATTAAGCGCTTTACAAAATCAGAAAAAAAAATTGACTTAAAGCATCTTACCATAAATGTACACAGAACCACCCCAAAAGGTATTGAAATAAATGCACAAGCAGGTGCTGGTTTGGATACAACTTTATCCGGCGCTTATTATTTTCAAGAAAACAAATTTTATCCGGGTATGAATATCGAGCCTAAATTTAATTTTTCCAGTGATATCGGCGGTAATTTTTCGTTTGCTGCAGGCATATCCGGTAATATTATTTATGCAAACAGGATTTTTTTAGGTGAATACAATGTGCATTACGATGGTTTTGAAGGCAGTAGTACAGAGCCTATAAAATATACAAATACTTACTTACAGCCAAAAGCATTTTTTCCATATTCATACCGTCCAAAGTGGGATGGCATAGTGTGGAATATAGGCGGTGTTAACAATGCTGATTTTTTGGCATGGCCGCATGATTTTTCGATAGGCTATGGAACTACGGCAGAGCTGGCAGGCACAGTACTCCACGATATTATTTTTATACGTGCAGGAAGATTCCGCCGCGAATGGGGAGCTATGAGTGAAGGTTCCAGTCTAACTTTGAATAAAAATGCTCAGCCTTTTTGGGGTGTTGATTTAAATATTGAGGCTGCCTCATGGCTTAGAATTGCCAGCCTTACCGGTATTCTTGAATATTACAGTGCGGAAGGCACATCAACATCTTCTGCAACTTTCCAAAATGCATATTCACTTTCTCAAATTGAGTTAAATTACAAAAGTTATCTTTCTTTTAATTTTGGAACTGCATGTGTGTGGCCTAAGCGTTTTGAAATAGGATACCTGATTCCGTTAATCGATAAGCATTTTTATCAAATGGCTATTGGTGATTTTGACAATCTTGCAGAGTATGCAAACCTAAAAGTGCAGTATCCGGGCGTAGCAAAGCTCTGGGGATCGTTTTTTTTAGACGAAATTGATCCGTCTGAAAAGGGTGTCTTTAAGATGGACAGGTCATTGTTTGCCTACCAGGCAGGTGCAGTGATAAATATTCCGGGTTTAGCATTTTCAACCTTAAGTTTTATGTACACAAAAATTGAGCCTTACTGCTATACCCACAAAAACATTATCACTCCATGGTATGGCGATAGCTTAATGGAAGAAGGCTTTATAAATCACGGAGAGCCGCTTGCATACTATTTAAAACCGAATTCCGATGAGTTAAAGGCAATTTTTGCGTTTATGCCAAAAAGTAATATCAAAGTGAATGCGGCATATCAGTTGATCCGGCATGGTGCGGATTATGGGAGCAACGCACCGGATGGCAGCTCGTATTATTCGGAATTGGTAGGCGGCGGTAGAAGTACGACACCGGCACTAAAAAAATATTTTTTGCATGACGGTGCGTATCAATGGAACCATATTGTCCGTGCAACTTGCGAAATCGCCATTCCAAATACAAGTTTTTCATTTACTACTGAGGCAGGAGTGAGTCACTCATATTTTACGGATATTGAAACTGCGGCAAATTCCGGTACTTCTTCACCATATAAAAAAATCAACACTGCTGAATACCCGCGATCAACCGGTCTGATCTTCACCTTAGGAATACATCTAAATCCGTAAACAAAAATAGATTGGTTTCAAATTACATGTTGTATTTGTTTTTTGATTAGGAAAGATTTATGGACTCTGACATTGAAAAAATTCAAATTTTGCCTGCGGCAGAAGCGCAAAAAATTGCAGCCGGCGAGGTTGTGGACAGGCCTGCCGCCTTGGTGCGTGAATTTGTCGACAATGCAATTGATTCCGGCGCTACGGAAATTGATGTCTCTATAGAAGAAGGCGGTCTAAAACTTACAGAAGTAAGCGACAACGGCTGCGGAATGAGCAGGTGCGACCTTATTCACGCCTGTTTAAAGTATGCAACAAGTAAAATTACCAAAATTGATGACTTGCAGACATTAAAAACGCTAGGGTTTAGGGGCGAAGCGCTGTCTGCGGCAGTTGCAGTTTCATATTTGGAAATTATAAGCAGCACAGACGGAAAATCCGCATGGAAATTTATCCCGTCAATTGATCTTGAAGCCGGCAAAAAAAAAGATACTTCCTTGTGCGGTTCAGCACGTAGACAGGGTACTACAATAAGGGCACATTCTATTTTTGATAAAATACCGGCACGTAAGTTGTTTTTAAAGAATTCTTCCAGCGAAGCCTCTTATTGCAAAAAGATTTTCTCGGAAAAAGCACTGGCTTTTCCTTCTATCGCGTTTAGATTTTTTCAGGACGGAAAGTTAATATTAAATTATCCTGCATGCGGTAGTTTAAAAAAACGCTTCTGCAAAGTGATGCAAAACGGTAAAAACGAAGACTTTTTTCACGAGATTGCTGCAAAAGGAGAACATTTTTCGCTTGTCATTGTCGTGGGGGGACCGGAATTACCTCAGCAAAACCGAAGACTTCAATTTATTTATGCAAACGGCAGGCGGCTCAATGATTTTGCCTTACAACAAGCATTAGAATATGGGACACAAGGCTGGTTTCCAAATGCAAGCCATCCGGCAGGCTCTGTTTTTATAGAAATTGACAGCCGTTATGCCGATTTTAATATACATCCGGCAAAGCTTGAAGCGCGTTTTTCCGATCCGCAGGCTATTCACCACTGTATAAGCTCTGCTCTAACTAATTTTGTCCTACAACACGAAAAAGTAGCCGCCGGAAATATTTCAGGTAATTTTTTTTACGATACTGCGGATGTCCGTTTAGATAATCCAAATTCAAAAAATGTGCAGCCTCAATTTGCCGAAAAAATTCCCTACAAAACAACAAACAGCAACCTTTTTGTTACCGACAGTGCTGCAGCGGAATTCGGTAAACAGGATAAGCTGCGCTATGTGGGGAGGATTTTCGATCTGTTTATAGTTGTAGAAAAAGGACCGCAGCTATTTATTATCGATCAGCATGCAGCGCACGAAAGATTACTCTACAATCATCTTTTAGAAAAACCGATACCAAAACAGGAACTGCTTGTGCCGATACCGTTCCAAACCGAATCTGAGGCAGAAGACACATTCCTAAAAGCAAAAAGCGCAGAGCTTGAAAGGCTGGGAATTGTTATAAAAGGGGGCAAAGGTGATTGGCGTATCGAGGCTCTGCCAGTGCTGTGGCGGCTTGGCGACGTAGAAACTGTCCGCGAAATCCGTTCTCTTTGCGAAGCGGGGGTCAACGTTGCAGAACATTGGGCTGCAACAATTGCCTGCCATGCCGCCATAAAAGACGGCAGCTATATCGATAACAGTACGGCACTCTCCATTGCCGAAGAATCCTTGAGCCTGCCCGTTATGCGCTGTCCGCACGGCCGCCCATTCGTAAAAGAAATTACCCGCGAGGAGCTGTTAAAGGCAGTTAAACGGATTTAAGATTTAACGGGAATTTTCTTTAGACAATATCAGAGGTGCCCTATCAATCTTTTTTCAAGCTCTATAGAATCTGCACAAATAAATTCACGTTTCCCGGCATCGCCGCTTTTTGCGCTTTCCTCGTCAAATAATATTTTTGTTGACTTTTGTTCATCTGTGCCAAGCACGATAATACGTTTAGCCAGATAGATCGCCTCGCGCGGGTCGTGTGTTACGGCAATGACAAAACGGTTCTCGCAGGTTTCTTGGCAATCGTCAATCAGATCAAGTACCGAATCCATCAATGCAATACGCAAAGGGACATCAAGCGATTGAAACGGCTCATCCAAAATAATAAGCGGTGCAGGATATGCCCAAGCCCTTGCTATCGAAACACGCTGCGCCTGCCCTCCGGAAAGCTCGTTTGGGTATGAAGATGCACGCAATTCTAAACCGGTAAGGGCAAGAAAACGCCGCGCCCGCTGTTCAGGTGACTGGCACAGTTTTTCAATTGGTAACATCACATTTTCAAGGACGCTAAGATGCGGCAGCAAACGCGGCTCTTGAAAGACAAATGAAATGTCTGCTTGTGCTTGCTCGCCGCAAAAATTTATGCTGCCGGAGTGCGGCTTTATTAAACCGGCAATCAAACGTAACAAAGTTGTCTTACCACAGCCGGAACTCCCAAGAATAGCAATAGGATTTGTTGAGTCATCTAAGCTAATAGAGAAATCTTCAAACAGTTTGGCATTGTTCGTACCAGGAAATTTAAAACTGATGTTGTTAAGATTTATTGTCATTTCTGTTGTACATTCCACAAACCTATATTGCCGTTATCTACAACAATTCTTCTATCGCATTTTTCTATGGTAGACAGCCGGTGTGCAACAATTATCAAAGTTTTATTTTTACCAACATTATAGATTTCCTCCATTATTTGACTTTCTGTTTCGTTATCTAATGCAGATGTAGCTTCGTCCAATAAAATTATATCAGGATCGGTGTAAAGTGCGCGGGCAATACCTACACGCTGTTTTTGTCCGCCGGAAAGATGTATGCCGTCATCTCCCATTCTTGTGTTCAAACCGTCCTTTTCTTTAAGAAAATCCCATATACGCGCCATCTTTAATACTTCAATTAATCGCTGTTCGTTATATGGCGATCCAAAGACTACGTTTTCTGCTACCGTATCATCAAATAAATAAATAGATTGAGGTATATAACCTATACGCGATCTCCAATTGCGTATATTTGAATTGTTTATTGGAATGCCGTCTGCAGAAAATGTTCCGGATACAGGTTTTTGTATGCCTATTAAAATATCTGCCAATGTTGATTTTCCGCCGCCGGAGTTACCGGTAAAAGCAATCTTTTCGCCTTTTTTAATTTCCAAGTTAATATTGTGCAAAACTTCATTACCGGTTAAATACTTAAAACAAACATTTTCCAGTTTAATATTGTTATTAAATTCAATGCTTTCGCAACCTTCTTCATCTGTTTCCTCTGTGGCATGCGAATAAACAATATCTAAAGCACTTTGCAAAAAACTTACTGACGAAATATTTGTAAGCATCTTATTGACGGTAGGTAATATTCGGTATAAACCCAGCGCATACATTGCTATTATTGGAATTATTGTTTCTGCACTTCCGGTATGTACTATGATGAACAGTACGCTTACTATTAATAATGAAAAACCGGCACTTTCCAAAATACTGCGCGGCATAGAACCTAATGTTGTACTTATAACCTGTGTATGTGATATTTTTTGTGTTGCATTTTCAAACCTTTTGTAATTATAGTTTTCTGATCCTTTTAATTTTACTATTTTAAAATTTCCACGGCTTTCTCCAATTACTTTGCTAAGTATTCTATTTTCTTCTGCTGCAATTGCGCCTAACTTTTTATTCTTTTTTACAATAAATTTTAGAATAACAAAAATCAAAGTTGAAAGAACAATGGTTAGAACAGCAGTCATTTGCCAATTAGCAATTACCATGAAAGTGTACAACATCAGGACAATAAAAATATCCGAGAATATGTTCAGTAAACTTAAAAGCATGGTGCTAACACTGTTCGCTTGACTAATACCCTGCAACAATTCCGATTGATTTTTTTGCACATACATTTTATAAGAAATGGATAGATATTTTGAATAAAGTTTTTTTGCTAAATATGTATATGTTCCCAGTGCAAAACGGTTTAAAATATAAGTATAAAAAACATTAAATGCTGAGCGGAATAAATAAAATGCAACAATGCAAAGACCAAAGAAAACAATAAAATTAGTCTTATCGGTAAACCCTAAAAAATTAAATATTGCATTATACCTTCCCTTATCAAGCCTATCCGGATTTGATGCAAGTGTAATAAAAGGCATGATAATAGAAACACCAACAGTTTCTATAATCGAAAGTGTTAATGTAAGAAAATAAAGCACTATCAAATATGCTTTGTGCTTTCTTGCCAATAAGAATCTTAATTTTGAAAATATATCGAATAACTGTGTCGGTTTTATCTGCAAATTGCAACTCCTTTTGCACGTCATTTCTCCGCAATATGCGATCTAACGTCAATTTATTAATAAAAATGTCCTATACCTAAAGAAAATTCATAGCTGCCAAAATCATTTCTTTTTGGAATATCACTTTTCATAACCGGTGATAAATTCCAGCCCATACTAAAACGTAAAAAGATACTTCTAAATGTTAGCGGAAATATAATGGCTTGAAACCCTGTTGATACAAGTAAATTATTTGGTGTAAAACTAATGCCTGTTAAATAGTTTGAATTTTCATCATACTGTTGACCTTGTACCAGTGCCAGATCAACAAACGGACCTAAATGAAATTCAAAATTAAAAAATCTAAATTTTTTGTTATTAAACCATTCAGAAGGCATAAACTTAAACAGTAAATATGCAAAATCAAAATTAAATATCAATGCACTATCTGCACCAACCAGATCATCATCTATTCCGCGCAGCAAATATGATACGGTTCTAGCTGCACGGTCGTTTTCAGTTAACGCTCCGGTAAACCAGTGTAAACCGTAAAGTCTAAACGACATACCTATTATATCAGAAATAATTACATGAGCTTGCCCATCAAATGAAATACTATGAGACCACGATTTGCTGTTGATATTATAGGAGTTACTGTTAGCTGCCATAATATTAAATCCTTTGCGGAAATTTTCGCTCCAGTCAATTTTGATAAATCCTAAACTTTGCGAAGGATTTACAGTTGATCCAACTGTTCCATAAATATCAACACCACGTTTTAAATAGTTTGCCGTTACACTTAAAGCGGGTGTATATGTAAGTTCATCAAGGGCTGCAAATTTTAAACCGGTAGGAATTTTCCAGCTTGTGTATCCTGTGCTTGATAAATACGAAAATTGATGTACATTATTATTAAGAATAATCTTGTCTTCTTTACTTAATTCTTCGTTTAATGCTACACCTTGATTGTAACCGATATTAAATTTTGTTGTAAAAAACGGAATTTCTACAGACATACCTGTTATATTTCTATACATAGAACTTTGTTTAATAAAAAATTTAGCTGCATTCTCGAATTTAAAATTCCAATTAAAACCAAGACCGGTAAATGGAAAATTAAGATCAAGCCCAAGGCTAAGAGCATGTTCAGAATAATTATAATCATTAGGCTCATACTGATAACCAAGATCAATGCGCAATGGTGAATTTGTTCCCAAAAAATTATAGTCGCGTGCTTTTAATATTACTCCGCCTTTTGTTTTTCCGTTCGTCCCACCCAAATGCGGTTCCGGAAAAATAACAAAGTTTCTTGATTCTGTTGTATGTATTACTAGATCAATAGCTATTCGTCCGTAAACATCCATTTCGTTTTCTTGATAAGTTATATAAGCTGTTTCAAAGATACGCTGATTTTTAAGAATCTGTGATTTACGCTCTACATAGTCCTGTACATCATATATAGTCTTAAAGCGCTTTCCTTTTGTTATTTCTGCTGTACGCAAGATCGTGTTTTGCCGCGTTTTACCGTTTGTATTAAAAAAAATTTTATTAATATAGTATGCACCTTTTTCTTCTGCTGCATGTAGATTGTAATTAAAAGTAAAAAAATATAGTGCAGTTAAAAAAAACAATGTTTGATGTGTTGGCTTGTTTGCCATTTTGTACATCAAGTGCCCCCTACTATGTTTTGTATCAATTGTTTTTGGTCTCTAGCCAATGGGTAAATAATTGCCCCGCGTTTTGCAGGCAGAATAAAATTTAATATACCTCCTATCTTCTTTTTGTCAGAATACAGGGCATTAAAAAAATCATTTTTTTTGGTTGCTAGAGCACAGTGCAGTGCGCTTATTTCATAGTTACAAACTTTTAATAAATTGCAAATTATATTTGCGTTTTTTTCCGGAGTTATAGCAAGCATTGTACCAAGTTCACAGGCGCGGGCAATGCCCCATGCAACAGCTTCGCCGTGAGAAATTACTCCAAGTCCTGCGCTTGCCTCCAGTGCGTGTCCAAATGTATGTCCAAGATTTAATAAAGCGCGTTTACCTTTGGTCTCTTTTGGATCCGATAGCACAATTTTAGCTTTAAACAAAATAGATGCGGCTATCAGTTGCTGAGGATTGTTGCAAAATGTAAAACCTCTTCCGGCAGATAATAGTTGTTCATGAACTTTTTGATTGTAGATAGAATTGTCCAGCACTGCGGTTTTTATAAGTTCTGCCATGCCGCTTTTCCACTCTGCCTGCGGCAATGTTTTTAATACACTTGTACTTATAAATACGCATTGCGCCGGATAAAATGTTCCGACACAATTTTTTATACCAAAAAGATCAAAACCTGTTTTACCGCCGAATGATGCGTCTACCATACCAAGTAGTGTTGTTGAAACAAGCACACATGCAACACCGCGCATATAAATTGAAGCGCAAAATGCTGTCAAGTCCGTAATTACCCCTCCGCCGACACCAGCAAATACAGCATCGCGGCTAAGACCGGATGTTTTTGCAGCATGCAAAATATTTTCACAAGTTTCCCAGTTTTTATATTGTTCACCGGATTTTATAACACAAATTGCACAATGTGTATCTTGTAAAATTTCCTGCACAATAAATTTTGTGTTTTCATCGCAAACAAACATAATGTTTTCCGGTTTTGTACACATAATATCACATAACTCTTTTATACATGGAACTTGTTCTTGAATATGTATAGTTGATTTACCTGTTTTTAAGAAAAAAGTTTTTTTCATATATTATGCCCACATCATCATTTTTGTTATGCTTAATTTTATGTAAAGCACTAATGATTCGCGGTCGCCGATTTTTGCAAGAGCAGAATTCATATTGATTATTCTATTTGCTGTTTCGCCAAGCATTTCATTACTTAAAACTATACGCCCCTGCATTTTTTGTAAATAGCGTACATGGTCTCTTATAATAGCATCAACATCATTTGTAAGTTTATCGCGTACGGTTTTATTCAGCAACTGATTCCAGCGGTCTAATACACAGAGTATGTATTCGTCAATGCTAGTGCCTTTAGGTACCAATGTGCTGGCGCATTTTTCTGCCGCTTTTTGACTGTCAACATCTTTTGCATTTTTAGCATTTTTATTTTTATCACCGTCAATATATTTTTTTGCAGGACCATGTTTTATCATACACATGAACGAAACAAAAAATGGAATAGAATACCAAAACGGTAGTGAAAACCGGCAGCGCTCCAAAATTTCTGAACGGCTGTATTTAAAAAGTCTTCGCAGCGGCAACGGAACATCAACATCAAAATAAAAAACCATCTTTGCGGTATAAGATTTACTTGAACATAATTCTTCCTGCAGTACCGCCGTCTTTCTTTCGTGCAAAATGGCAATCAATACAGGGCATAAATCTCTTGCCAATGTGTTTAGAAGATCTTCAAAATTTTTCTCTTTATCCATAGCACGTTCCCTTCGGTAGGTTTTTAAAATACCTGTCCACCTTAGAACTATTTCATTTTTTACTAAGCCAGCACCTTCTTCTAGCTGCATCTCTATTAAAGGCCAAACTCTATCTTTGCGGATAAGCCATTGAATTCTCTCAGGACCGTAATATGTTAATATATCAGGCAGCAATCCGGATTCTTTATTTACTGCCATTTTTCTTAAAATAAAATTAGAAAATTCTTGCTCCGATATTTTCTGCATTAAGTTAATGCCATTTTTATTTTTAAATTGCATTATATCTGCCATAGTAAAATAATAGGGCAACTCTGTTAATTTAGATTCAATTTCTGCAAACGATAATTCTTTATTGTGTTTATTTAGTGCTATTATTTTATAATAGTTAGTCAAAATTAAAATTATAACGGCAGATTGAAATAATGCAACATCGCCGGGTTCAATTTCCGAAGTGCGGGCAATATTATCTTGTATCAGTGTTTTTATTAGAGGACAAACATACAACCAAAATCCAAAAGAAAATTCAGTTGCTTCTTCAATCTGAGAGACGCAATCAATAGGACGTGTCATAAGCAGTCCGATAAATTCTCGAACACGCGCTTCTTGTCCCGAAAAATGAGTTATACATTTTTGAATGTAAAAATCCATCCTGTTTTTTTTTCTAAAAGATTCTTTTACTTTGATTACAGAAAGCTCCAGTAAGCGGCGCGGCAATAGTGACGGCAGTGCAAAACCTTCGCCAAAACCTTTTGGAAAGGTCAATTTTATTACAGGCAGTTCGGATTTTTGCGGGTTGTTTAAATAGTTTACAAAGCTTGGTTCCACAGGAATATTTCGAACATACTCAGGCGGTATTTTTACGTGCATTGCTTTTTCGTCAGGAAACGGCACTTCGCCAATGCCGTCTGATACTTGATATATTTGACCTATTTTGTCAGCAAAGAAATGCGGTATCAATATTTTCTGTATACCGGAATCGTTTACAACTTTGCATTTACCTTCTTTAATTAGTTCCCTTAGTGCTTCTTGAACTTTTTCTTTTGTATCAGGCAACCATTCCGATAAATCCACCACACTGGTATCTGCACGTTCGGCATTGCGGCTTAAAAAATTTACAAATATACTTAAATCTACAACAGGCAAATTATTTTTCAGTGAATAAGTCCGTATGATTGTCCAAAGATCTAAACTGTTTGCCATCAAGTACATTGTATGCGATATTCCGCCGATATTCAAGCCAAAGGACAATCAGTGCCAGTCACCAATAACGGGCAATCGGTGCCAGTCACCAATAACGGACGGCAATCAGTGCCAGTCACCAATAACGGACAATCAGTGCCAGTCACCAATAACAGACAATCAGTGCCAGTCACCAATAACGGACGACAATCGGTGCCAGTCACCAATAACGGACGACAATCAGTGCCAGTCACAAATAACGGACAATAACGGACAACTACCAATTCCAGCTTTTTAGGTATGACCCTAAGTTGTTTGCAAGTAGGCGTGTGCAAAAGTTTTTTGCAAATTCTAAAGAGATTTTATCAATGGCATAACGTGATAGCAACGGCGGCTCTACTGCAGATGTAACTTTTAGCCAACGCAAAGCCGCAGCATCTGTGCCTTCAACATAGATTTTGTTTGTATCCGGCTGGATACCTAAAAATTCTGCCCAGCCCCATAAAAAGTGAACAAAAATTCGTTTTGCCTCATCATCATCTGCCGTTTCCAAAACATCCAACGATGCCGTTGCAATTTTTAAGGATTCCTGCCAATTACCTCCGCCGCCAAAACTGGCTAGAATTGTTTCGCTTATGGCAAGGGCGGTCATAGAGCGTTCAAAGCTTTCTCGTAATAATGGCCGCCAGTTTTTAACATCAAAATCTTGAACTTTGTATGAGTTACGCACCGGATCGTGGTATAAATAAAGAATTCCGGAATGAAATTGAGAAACAAATGCACGCAATTTGCTTTTTGCACCCCCGTAAACGGTAGAACGGATAATTCCTGCATCGGAAGTAAGAAAAAATGCCTCGCGATTAGCCTCGCCGGTTGAGCGCAGCCGTAAAACAAGGGCTTCACAGTTAGAAAATCTAGACATGCAGCCGCACAGCCCTGTTTTGTAATAGAAGATCGGCTAAAACAAGCGCCGTCATAGCCTCTATTACAGGAACAGCACGGGGGCAAATGCAAATATCGTGCCGTCCGGCTATTTCTATATCACATTCCCTACCGCTTGAATCATAAGTTTTTTGTTTTATTGATATTGAAGGCACCGGCTTAATTGCGGCGCTGAATTCCAATGCCATGCCTGTAGAGATGCCTCCTAAAATGCCGCCTGAATTGTTTGTAGATGCCTTGCTTTTTAAAGGCGGCGGAATATCGTTGTTTTCCGATCCAAGCATATCTTTAACGGCAAATCCTCTGCCTATTTCTATGCCTTTTACCGCGCCTATTGATATAATTGCCTGTGCCAACATTGCATCCAGCTTATCAAAAACAGGCTCCCCCAATCCGGCAGGAATCCCTTCGGCACGGCAAAAAACTATGCCGCCTGCGCTGTCGCCTTTTGCGCGCAGCTCATCTATCTTTTGGTTAACCAATTCTGCAGTTTTACTGCAAGGAATAAACAAGCCGTTTTTTTCTGCTTGATCCAAATCAAAATCGGAATCGCAATAATACGGCGACTTAATTCCGGCGATTTCTGCAGACCATGCCCTAACGCTTATTCCATATTCTTTTAAAAGCGCCCGTGCAACAGCACCGGCAGCCACACGTCCTACGGTTTCGCGTCCTGAAGATCTGCCCCCGCCTCTGTGATCACGGAAACCGTATTTAGCGTCCCAGCCAAAATCAGCGTGTCCGGGACGATAAATATTTTTTAAAGCATCATAGTCGCTTGATTTTTGATTACTGTTGCGGACAATTAATGCAATTGGCGTGCCTAATGTCCTGCCTTCAAAAATACCGGAGAGGATTTCAGGCTCATCAAGTTCTTGACGTGTTGTAGAAGCAGCCCCTATTCCGGGACGACGTCTTGCCAGATCACGCGCCGCAGATTCTGTGTCAAATGCAAGCCCTGCCGGACAGCCGTCTATGACGCAGCCGACAGCCGCACCATGAGATTCGCCGAATGTTGTAACTCTAAATATCTTTCCAAATGTGTTACTGATTTTTTTTACCTAACCTGCTGATATGGAATGGTATTTCAAAAATTCTGCCAATTCCCTGTAATCGTACCACGTTCTATCAGTGAATTGCAAGCGTAACAATTTTTAAAAATTCCGCGCATGCTTGATCTTTTTTTTCAAAACATATAGACTATACAGTAATGGGATCACGGAGGCAGTTGCCTGCGCCCCAAATATATTTCTTGGAGGAAAGTATGAAAAAAGTAATAACGTTAGCCGCAGTGCTTTCGTTAGCAGCCGCAGGAGCAGTGTTCGCGCTGGACTTGCCGGAGGCAATGCAGATCGAAGGTCTTACCATCAATGGCGAGATCAAGACAGGTTTAAACCTGAACGGTGCCGTAACATCGGTAAAGAAAGACAAGGACTCTGTAAAAGAGGACGCCAGGTATGTCCAAAAGCCTGTCTTGTCATTGTACAGCGATGCCATAGACAATGGCACAGGATTCCGCTCAGACCTAAAAATCGGTTTTGAACGCGAGTTGGAGTTTGGTACAATTGGCGCAAAATACCGCCTTCGATACGATGTAGGACAAGCTAACCCTTTTAGCTCAGCAGGTTTTGCATCAACATTCTTTAACAAGGCGTTTATTTACGGAAAAGCGTTTGACGACAAGTTAAAGGTTAGTGTAGGCCGCAACGTAGATCCTACTTTTACATCAAGCTGGATGATGTACGGTAACGCTTTAGGCGGTTTTGATGGACTAATCCCCATTCTTACACCTGATACTTGGACAAACTTTGACGAAACCGACGGTGTAACCGTTGTGTTAGCCCCTGTAGAAGGTCTAAACCTTGGTCTTGGTCTTGGTTCAAAAAACTTTATAAAGAATGCGGTAGCTAAAGAAACAGGCAGTCAGGACATAAGTAGCGTTTTAGACGCTTTAATCTTTGGTGCCAGCTACGAAAAAGAAGATTTGTTTAAAGTGTTAGTATCCGGTAGGTACAGCTTCTACACATCAGGCGGTCATAAAGGTGATTTCCTGCAAGCAAACGCAAAAAACATTTGGGATGGAAACAGACTGTTACAATTGAACGAATATTCTTCATTTACATCTGCCGGTAACGACGGAACTGCCGACTTGTTCTTAAACTTTATTATGGACAGCGAAGATATCCCCGTAACAGTAGACTTATTTGTAGGTGTTAAAAACTTAGGCTCAACAAAAGTTGCAAACCAAACTTATGCTGATCGCTATGCTAAAAAATATACTGAAGCAACATGGATAGCTAAAGGAGGTACTCCCGCAAGCTATGCTACTGCTGTTGCATCTGGTGGTGATGCTTTGTTAAATAGCGAGGTTCAATACGAAGAAGGTAAATTTAACCCATATATATTTGTATTCCCCCGCCTATCCGTAGGCTATAAAGCCAGCGAAAAATTAGGCATAACCCTAACAATTGACGATATGATGCTTGCCAGCAAATATTGGGGTGCAAATCCTAACGAAACAGATCCTACAAAACGCGGTATGGGTTTAAGCTTCCCTGTTACTATTAGACCTGAAGTTTCATTTGCAATTAATGAATCATTCACAGCAGGCTTAGAGCTTGATGCATATATCAACAGGCACGGCAGCAAACAATTCCAGTTTAAAGTAAAACCATCAGGAACTTTCCAACTTGGCGACGGTGCAAAGTTTGTAGTTTACGATGCAGTTAACTTTGTTACAAGGGTAAAAACAGAAAAGAACGAAGAATCAGAAGCTTTGTTCCAAGCAGCATTCGGCGGTCATAGCGGCGTTCAAAACGACCTGCACTTTGACTTTGTATGGAGCTTTTAGTCAAATACGACTATAGGAGAAAAAAATGAAAAAAAATATTTTGATATTGTTGACAGCAGCGGCAATCTTACTTAGTGTAAGCGCCGTTAGCTGCAATAACGTTTACACAGCGGATACATCAAATCCGGGTAATACAGACGCTGTAAACCGCGTAATCCACCCCACAACAATGGATCAAATCCTTAAAATTTCCGTAGACGGCAAATTTTGGCCAAGTTCCGGTTTCAATCCAATACACCCAACTTATGCTGTATTAACATCAAGCACAATGACAACATCTGCATGGAATGATGGTGCCTATGCTGCAGGAACACCAATCGCAATCACATTTGAACACGTTCAAGCGGCGGATCCAGTTCCTGAATTTTCAAAACTTTATTCTGGTAACAACGTCCAGTTCGGTTACCAACATGACGGCACACAGTATTTGATTATTATCGATACCGCAACCGAAGCTGCTACTAACTACTACACCACACAGGCGGCAGCACAGGCGGCAGGTTCTACGTTAGCACAACGGATAGGTGCAGTGGGAAATGCATTTTATACTGGAGTCAAACAAGCTAATCAGGGTGATGATGCCTTTGCGGAAATTGGAAAGGCTATCGAAGCAATTCAGGGTCCGGACTTTGGTAATAAGGAAAGTATCGAAAAGGTTATAAGTACTCTGGATGCTGCTATTACAAGTGTTGATGATGATGCTCCAGTTGGTAGTTTTAATAATCCAACTTCTGGCAAAACTGACCTATTGGCAGCTCTAAAAGCTCTACAAAAATACCTATCAGAAGTCATAAAATAACACACAAAAGTGCTACGGCACTTTGTTAAGTTAGACAAAAAAGCCCCCTTCATAGAAGGGGGCTTTTTTTTAGATTATGGGCACGCAAGAAATAGGCTAGATTTTGCCGGGTCGTAACAGGCATTCTTATTCGAGCCGTAGGGTTTAATACCCCGCCCCTCTGGGGCGTAACAAAGGGTATTAAACCCGCAGTGCAATTCTCCGGGAGAACAAAAATCCCTGCCGCTCTGCGGCGGGGATTTTTATTCGTGCCGTAGGGTTTAATACCCACTACACGCACGCACCTGCTACGTGC
>BTID01000086.1:0-27891 GCA_036245275.1 Termitinemataceae bacterium | reverse complement strand
CCCCCCCCCCCCCCCCCCCCCGTTGGCAATCGATCTAAGCCTACAGGACTAGTACTCGCCCTTATAGCGGCGTTTGTGCTGTTTTCCGCTTGCCGCGGCGGCAGCAATTCAGAAGAAATTATCGAAATAATTGATGGTGCCAATGAGCCTCCTGCAACACCTACTGTAACAATTACAGGTGTCGGCAATTACAGCGGTCCGTTGACGGTAACCTACTTGGAAAAGCCGGCGCAGGCAAGCACTGAAACCAAATCTATATCCGGTACAATGGCATCCGGCGGCGTTGTAACGTTGCCGTCCCAGCCCCCTAAAGGATCACTTATCGTCAGCATTACAGCCGGATCTAACACAAGTTATGTAGGACGGCTAATCGGATCATCCACTGTATCATTAAAACTCAATTTGACTGCCCCTTCAGGCAATCTGGAATTACGTCCTGCAGATGGCGGCGGCAAAATCCCCATAGGCACATATTCAGAGTTTCAGTTGATACGTACGGGCACTGAAACATTGAACGGCATCTACAAACAAGAAGCCGGCCTAGACCTTATGGGTAATGCCGGTTTGAGTGTTCCTAACTGGGAGCCTGTCGGCACAGACACTGCACCCTTTACCGGCAACTTTGACGGAGACGGCAAGCAGATCGAACGGCTTTATATAAACGACAACACAAGAGACTATGTTGGTTTATTCGGCTATTCAGGAGGTGCAGCAACTTTCACTGGTGTACATATCGCCTCAGGTTCGGTTACCGGAAAAAATAGCGTTGGAGGGCTTTTGGGACAGAGTAGTAACAGCAATGCAGTTACAACTAGCGATTGTTCCAATGGGGCTGATATTAGCGGCACAGGCTTTGTAGGCGGTGTAGTTGGGTTTATTAGTAGTATAAATAATTTTAACCTTTACGCTTGCTACAATACAGGTAGTGTAACCGGCAACGGTGAAAATGTCGGTGGTGTAGTAGGCGTTTCAATATCTGATCTGACAGCTTGTTACAATTCAGGCGATGTTACGAATAACGGTAGTCATACCGGCGGCGTTGTGGGGTATTTGGCTAGTTCGTATTCAGGAGCACCTGCTAATATAATAGCCTGCTACAATTCAGGCAATATCAAAAATACCAGTAGTGAAACAGGCGGAGTGGTAGGTAGATTGTATAGTCTGTATAGTCTTGGCGGTTATCAAACTGTAACTGCTTGCTATAATTTAGGCAAAGTTGAAGGTGCGGCTAAAGTAGGAGGCGTGGTTGGCTGTGTAGGCGAAAGGGGTAGTTTTGGCAGTTATGGAGTTATTGCCTGTTACAATTCAGGCATCATAACAGGGAACTCTGATACAACACACAGCATTCTGAGCGTTGGAGGTAATTCTTTCACTAGCACCGCTTGTTACTGGAAAGATGGCGCATGTACTGTTAATAATACTAAGGGTTGGCCCAATGCTACAGTTGATGCCTTTAAATTTACTACAGCTTACTTTACCCCCAGCACAGGTGATTCTGCCGAGTGGGGCACAGGAGACGGCTCAGAAAGCGGAAAATACTGGAAAGCCGGCACTACAAACGGCTCTATGCTGCCTAAGTTGTGGTACGAAAAATAAAAATCCCTGATCTGTTAAATTAGAACGAACACCCCGCTGCGGCGGGGTGCTTTTATTAAATTCTTATTCCTCATCTTCTCCTCTGTGTGCCTCCGTGTTAAAATTCTTTAAATGTGCCCTTAATTATTACTAAGCTCCTTTAACTACGCCAGATGCATCTTCAAGTTGCAAGCCAAAGGCTTCTGCAACACCCGGATATGTTATTTTGCCTTTATACGTGTTAAGTCCGCAAAGTATCGCAGGATTTTCGCGGCAGGCTTTTTCTACGCCCTTGCCGGCAAGCTGCAATCCATAAGATGTTGTTGCATTGCAAAGTGCGTAGGTTGATGTGCGTGCATAAGCACCCGGCATGTTTGCTACACAATAGTGAATAATGCCGTCAACTTCAAATATAGGGTGATCATGTTTTGTAGGCTTTGACGTTTCAAAACATCCCCCTTGATCGATAGCCACATCAACAAGTACTGCGCCCGGCTTCATCAATTTTAGATGAGCTTTTGTGATAATCTTTGGAGTTTTTGCACCCGGAATAAGCGCAGAGCCTATAACGATGTCGGCAGTGCGTAAATATTTTTCAAGTGATAAAGGATCGTTGTAAATACCTTTTACGTTAGCAGGAAGCACTTCGCCTAAGTATTCAAGACGCGGTAGATTAACATCGAACACCGTCACATTGCAACCAAAACCGGCAGCAGCTTTTGCCGCATTCGCTCCTACATTGCCGCCGCCTAAAATTACCACGTTGGCAGCCTCTACACCAGTTACTCCATTTGGAAGCAGCCCCCTGCCGCCTTGGCTTTTTGCTGAATAGAATGCACCCATAATGATTGCCATACGGCCTGCAACTTCGCTCATTGGTTTTAGCAATGGAAGCGACCTGCCTTCTTGCACAGTTTCATAAGCCATCGCAATGATTTTGCTTTTTATGCATGCATCAAGTAACGGTCTGTCTGCTGCAAAATGGAAGTACGTGTACACAAGTTGATTTTCTTTCATGCGGCTATATTCTTCCTCCAGCGGCTCTTTTACTTTTACGAGCATGTCGGCAAACTTCCACACTTCCTCTGCGCTGCCAAGAATCTTTGCACCCGCCGCTTTGTATTCTTCGTCGGTAATTGCAGACCCTAAACCCGCACCTTTTTCGATAGCAACTTCATGTCCTGCGTCAACATAAGCTGCAACAGCACCGGGAGTTAACCCAACCCTGAATTCGTTATTCTTAATTTCTTTTGGACATCCGATTTTCATAAATGCCTCCATAATAGTATATTTTTATGGTATAGATTTAATTAGACTATGTCAAATGCACCCGATTCATACATTCATACTGCAAAGCACAAAAAAAACCTGCGCACGTAGCGCAGGCTGTGATTTTGAAATGATTTGTTAATACATTTTTAAATAAGGAGTAATACGTAGAGATGACCCCCCATCTCTGACTTACGAACTAATAGGAATTACCCGTTTTTGTGCCTCCTGCCTTTTTTTAATTTCAAGACTAAGTAAACCGTTTTTAAA
This sequence comes from Termitinemataceae bacterium, assembly GCA_036245275.1. Taxonomy (GTDB): domain Bacteria; phylum Spirochaetota; class Spirochaetia; order Treponematales; family Breznakiellaceae; genus BTID01. Next base: position 24,777 of record BTID01000086.1, on the reverse strand, counting down.
GCTTGCATTAATTGTATCAGGATCAGCATTTTCAGGCAAGTGGAAAGTTCGACTAAAAGTTTTTGCCTTACGTTCGCGCATTACATAATTTTTGCCGGAATCCTTCTTTTTTGTCTCGGTTTCTGTACAGCTTTTTGTTTCAATTGCTAAAACGCCGCCGTTGATATTTACTTCGATATCCTTTTCGTCGACGCCGGGCAATTCCGCTTCGATTAGATAAGCGGCATCGCTCTCCTGAATGTCTACTGCGGGTTCCCGCAAAAACGATCTGAGCCCTGTGTCCGCAGATCCTTCTCCAAAAAATGTTCCCATAAAGCGGTCAATGTCCGATAGGGCAGAGCCAAGTGTGATGGGATACTTTACCAATGTGTTCATAATAAGCCTCCAAAATTTTTTAATTTTTTTTATATTCAGCGCAACGCGCCTACACTAAATATATAGCATAAACCGTGCCAACTTTTAATATTTTACTGAAATATTTTTTAAATAATATAATAAGTTATGATATAATATAGACTTACATATAAAAATTAAATATTTCTATAAAATTTTGTTTTGTGTCGTTTTGAATTTCAATAAACTTTATTAGTATCAAATTGACACAGTTGTATCTATTTAGCTGATATATGTATCATATCGATACAATTACCAGCTATTGCCTGATCTATGTGATCTGTTCTTTCTTTTCAAAGAATTCTAGTGCAAGTTTTGCGGCATCTTGTTCAGCCGTTTTTTTATTTTTACCCGCGCAAGGACCAAAAGTCTTGTCGTTACATGTTACACCAATCCAAAAATAATGTTCATGCTCAGGACCGTCACGCTTTACCAACTTGTATTGAGGGTAGCTTCTAAAATGCTTTTGGCAATATTCCTGCAGTTTTGATTTATAGTCGACAAACCCGCGGTTGTTGCGTACGTTTTCTATTTCCGGCTTTATACACCTGCTGATAAATTTAAACGCACTCTTGTAACCTAAATCAAGGTAGATAGCCCCAAAAAGAGCTTCCATAGCGTCTGCTAAAAGTGCCTTTTTGCCGCGTCCGCCGGAAAGCTCCTCGCCCCTGCCCAAAATAAGCATTTTATCAATTTGCAACTGCAGAGCAATGCCTGAAAGTGTTTCTTCAGAAACGACAATAGACTTAATTTTAGCAAGGTCGCCTTCGTTGCCGGAAAGCTCCGTATACAAAAGAGCTGATGTTACAGCACCAAGTATTGAATCTCCCAAAAATTCCAAGCGCTCATTATTCGAATTTGAACGCACGTCAGGCAATGCCTTTGCATGCTGCTCATTGGAAGCAGAACGGTGAATAAACGCCATGTTAAGCAGGAGTATATTTTTAAATTTAAGACCAAGCACCCGCTGAAAAGCAAGCAAAGCTCTTCTGCGGGTGCTATCAGTTTGTGGAAAAATGATAGTATCCACGTTTAGAAATATTTAGCCTTTTTGTGAAACTATAAAATCGTAAGCATCTTTTACCGTTTCAAACTCATTAGCTTTTTCATCCGGTATTTTGATACTCATTTCTTCTTCGATAGCATAGACCAATTCGTATGTATCCAAACTATCGGCACCAAGGTCCTGCCGGAAAGATGCATCCAATTTCACTTTTTCTTCGTCAATTTCCAATTGCTTAGCAATGAGCTTTTTCATTTTTTCAAATGTTTCATCCATTTTTTATCTCCTGTTTGTAAAAATTTATCAGCCTTTAGGCACCATAACTTGCTTGCCATGATAAAAACCGCATTTGGGACAAACATGGTGTAATAAAACCTTGTTGCCGCAGCTTGAACATTCCACTGTTTTAGGTGCTACAAGCTTCATATTGATTTTTTGCCTGCGTCTAGTTCTTGCTTTTGATGTATTTGCTCTAGGTACTGCCATAATATAACCTCGCTTATTTGACACTAACAAAAAAAAACAATTTTGTCAATTGAGTCATTTTTAACAAAAATTCAAACAGGGTGGATGACGGGGTTTGAACCCGCGACAGCAAGATCCACAATCTTGAACTCTACCACTGAGCTACACCCACCATTAAAAAAAATGTTATGCAGGGAATATTATGCACTGTTATTTAGCATGCAGTCAAGACCTCAACTTTTTATGTCGATAAATATGGGATATATGAGTAAACATTTGAAAATTCATTTTTTAGCCTTGCTTGCTGTGTTTTGCTGGTTCTGTGCAGGTAATGTGTCATCTTTGGATTTAGATATTGACAAAACTGAACTTGGACAATCGCAAGGTGTTGTGGAATTCGAAAACAATCCGAATCAAGTCAAGGGCAATACCACTGTTGAGCAAATCCGCGCTATAGGAAAAAATCTTGCAAAAGGTTTGCGTGATAAGAATGGAAAGTTGCGTCAAAACATCGATATAGGTGATAAAGACCGCTATTTGCTGCATGAAGCTACGGATTCAAAAGATGATGGAAAAGGACTTTCTGCTGATATTATTAAATTGGGATCTAAAGCCGGTGTCGATACTATCAAAAATCTTAGGCATATCTTGTCTGGGTATATAGAAGAGGCTTACCGCTACCCCATAAATGTGTGCGACGAACTTGCTGTTTATGTTACCGTCTACAATGCAATCAATAGAAAAACTTTTGATCGATTTAATGAATATTACAAAAAAATTGTTTCAACCAATTTGACTCCTGATAATGTCGGGCTTTCTTCATCTTGGAAAGACTGGGCAGGTTCCACACAAATTGTTATCCCCTTATACGATCCAGACGATGATGGGATTCTAACTATCGAGGTTAAAGAGGTTGTCAATAAAGAAGTTGTTGCGGCAATGAAAAAAGAGCCTGTAAAAGGTGCTGACCCTGAAAAATTTAATCCGCCTCCGCCTAGACCTACAAAAGAGCAACTGCTAGAAAAAAACCGTAAAGCTATGCAAAGTGCCGACAATGCCTTGCGTGATTACGAGCGTGCTTTAGCAGATGCAAAACAAAGGGCGCTTTTGGAACGTAATAAACAAAAAACGATGGAAGAAAAACTTGTTACCGAAAGGGAAGCATTATCAAAAATAAATGTTACTGTTGTAAAAAATAAATTCGGCGACCCAATAAAAGGAAACGAAGAATCAAAGGCAAAGGAAATAGAAGTTGCAGCTCTGCAAAAAGCTGTTGCAAACCAGCACAGAATTATTAATAGAGCCGATGACAGCGTTGTCGATGCAGAAAAGAAACTAGAAGCCGCCCGTGCTTTGATTGAGCAGCTTAAACTAGAAGAACAACAGATTCAGTAACTGTCTTAGCTAAATAATATTAAGGTGAAGAGCTAATCTAAGAAACTCAGCACAAATGTTATCTTTGAAGAAGCTGCGGCTTCCAAGTCGACTGATTTTTGCACCAAGATGCGTGTGCTCTGATAAAGACCGTTTTGTATTTCATGTAATATTTGCGCTTTAAAATTTGAATTGCAGGATAGATTTATTATCGCTTCGTTTTGCAGGTCTTCAAAGTTAATGGCGGCGGCATTTTCTATTTCTGTTACATTGCTGAGCGCATGATCCAATTGAAATTTTTCGGCATGATTGCCATTTTGTAATTCCTGTTGTAAATCTTTTAGTTGAGCTTCATCTGCATTTTGCGGCGATTGGAAATAATAGATTCTTAATTTGTTTTTGTAATCTGTGCAAAACGATATATTTAGCTCCGTTATAAAAATAAAACTTTGATGTGTGTTACCGGTATTTTTAATTTCGTAGTTAACTGTGATTTTATTTTTTTTGATATGATAAAATTTTTCTATGTGAACATTTGTTAGGCCGTTCGCATGATGTCTGTGTTCGTCAATTGAAAGTTTTAATTTTCCATGCGCTCTATCTATTTCGTCAATTTCGTACATTTCGTTTGCAAAAGAATGGACAGCAGCAGATTTTGTTTTATGGATATCGTCAATCGTAAATGACGGAGATGCTATTGTATCGGCAAATGTTAAGCGCGGCGAAGCAACATTAAATGTGTTTACATAATTCCATGTCTTAGGCATATAGTCTAATTCAAAAATAGCGCCGCCTTTACGTTTGATAAGACAATTTATAGGCTTGCCTTGATAAATAAAATCATTTTCGCCGTAGAGTAAAAAGTCGGAATTGATTATTGAATTTACAACGGGGTTAATTTCCCGTGCAATCCTTTCGGCATCAAGTATGGAAGAAAAAGCGGCGGCGCGCAATTCAGGATGTTCCAAACAATTGGACTCTGTTCCATCTACGCCGTATAAGGTCTCTTCGTAATTGTTTTTTTCGCAGAATAAATTATAAACTGCGGCGCGGCATACTTTATACTGCGATCTACTTTTGCGGATTTTGTCGCCGCGTACAGCATCTGCAACAGAACGTCCCCAGATCATCTTTGCATAAAGATTGTTTGCGGCAGGATATTCCAACAAAAACTGCTTAACATTCTTTTGGTTAAAAAATACTTTTCGTACAGCTTTATTATTTTTTACAACTTTGCTAGGCAGTGTCCATTCAATTTTTTCTGAATATTCAGTAAGAGAATCAAGAAATTTGTACATATCTTCTAAAGTTGGATTACCGTTTACATCTTCGCTATAAATGGTGCGTGGAAAAATAGCAAATATATTTTTATGATTTGTACACTTTGCAAGGATTTCTTCCAAACAGTCTTTTGGAGGTTTTGTTTCAAAAGCATTTCTTATAGTTTTTGCATGCGGAAATACGGTTACAAGTTTGCCTTTATCTTCTGTTATGCAATGTTCAAAATGTTTTACTCCAACTTCAGAAAACCGTGCTGCATCTAAAAATGTCCATGCAATATTACATGAGTTTAATGTGCTTACCATATTTTGATCCCATGCAATATCAGGAAGCCAACAACCGTAACTACGCTTTCCAAAATTCCTGCGTATGTATGTTGTAAGCATTTCGATTTGGCTTACACGTTCGGCAGGCTGCAGCAAAGGCATCATAGGTTCAAAAAAACCGCCGCTTAAAAGTTCAACCTGTTTTATTTTGATCATATCATTGATCACCATAAACAGCTCAGGATGTTCACGTTCTATATAGTTATAAAGGTTTCCTGATATATGTATTACCACCGGAATATTCGAATAACGGTATAATGCAGAAATAAAAACTTTTATTCTATGTTCATATAGGTACTCATAATCTTCCGCTTTTGTTCCATGCGGTAAATGGAAATGAAGGCCTAAAATAATTTCAATTGATTTTTCCATAAGCTATTTTTAATCACCCCACCTACTGTAGTAATAACACAAATGCTATTGAACTAAAAACAAGCGATAGCAAACCGGCAGAAATTAATAAAAGCGGCATACCGCGGAATTTAGCACCTACACATTCATTTGATGTACGCTGCCTTATTGCAGAAAGTATCACTGTGGAAACTAAAGCGCCAAATGCAAAGAAAAAACTTAGTGCCAATGATTCTACAGCACCGGCAGAAAGAAAAAGCGTTATTATTAAAGCCGTAATGCATAAGCCATGATATGAAGATGACCCCAAAAACATGCCTCTTTGAAACTCAGCTTTTTTTGTTGTTGCGGTGTTTGAGTTTCCACCGGAGCTGCGGATGTCAAATAAAAACAAACGGTATAACACAATTTCTATAAACGAAAATAAAAGACTTACTAACGGATATAATAAAAAATATTGTAAAAATCCTAATGACAGCGGGCTTATAATATATGTCCAAAAAACCCATACAATAAACACTGTTAGGAATAAATTAATGTAATTAAGCAAACTTGATTTTATGTTGCCTTTTAAATCTGCATAAACCTGATTTATTCCTAATCCGAATTGTAGTAACAAATTTAAGTTTAAACCGGCTAAAACAGCTAGCACAGGTAAGTTACTCATTGTTCGCCCCTTTACCGCCGTTTATAAAACGCAGGATAATCAAAATATATGCAAGCAATAAAAACGCTCCCGCAGAGCTTGATATAATCTGGACAGGCAGTGGATAGGCATAATCAATATTGAATATTTCGATTATGCCCAAGGGACCGCCTGGTAAAGATAAACTGGCAAACCCTAATGGTTCGCGTATCAATGCAATTAGGAAAAATAGGATTCCAAGGCTTACTACATCTTGCAGATCGTTCAAAACAGATGAAACAAAATTTCCGGTTTTTGAAACATTTTTTGGTGCGGTATCCTGTAAAATTTCCGGAAGTTTTGCTTGTAATAGCCGTTCGCGTTTTGTGCTGATCGAACAAAACAGTACAGGAATAAGAATAATCCAAAGTTCCGATTCCATAGCCAAGACAGGGTTAAGAAGAAACAGAATTAAATAAAAAATACTTCCTGCTAACGATGATAATAAAATGTCAATAAAAGCAATTCCTGCTTTTGGAATAATATTTTCTGCAAGTTTTTTTATGCTTGAACAAAAGAAAAATACCCATAAAATACATATAAGAACAATGATCGAATATGCAGTACGTGTTGTTGCTGTTATCAATAAAACTGCCGCACTCATAGTAGAAAGCGGCGTTTCAAATATTTGTATAATTTTTTCTAACATAGTGTTCATTATGTTCACCTACTGCCGCTTGCAGCATTTGAACGGCTGCCTAAGCGGCTATCTATAATAATTACCGCGCTTTTTTCTATGCGCTTTATATGAATCTGTAACATATCTGTTTGCATACGCTGTATAACAATTTCGGCATTGCGGCTAAGCGGAATTATATTAGCCAATGTGCCGTCATTGTTTACAATACCCATACATGGCGAAAACACCCCGCCGCTTATCAATGGAAATATTACTGATAACTCTCCGCTGCTAAGTGTACACCATGTGCCCATTTGTGTTGCCTTGCCGCTTAATCCAAATGTACTTACTAATGAGCTAACACGCCGCACTTCGCCGCGTTCTGTTAAACATTTATTAACGGCATCAATTACAGCATTGTTCCTAGGCTGCCCTGTCAGTGCCCACAAAAGCACACCTGTCAAAATAATACCTGCACATAACATAGCTAAAATACCGCCGTCTCCCATTGTTAAAAAAAAGTTTTTTATTTTTTCTAAAAATTTAGGCACCTTTTACCATCCCTGATCGCACTGTTCCTAATTGTTGAATGTCAACATTCTGCAAATGTTTTGCTTTGTTAAAGAAATATACACTTTCTGCTGAGCGTATTAGCGGCACTAGCATATTGACTATGATGATCGCAAAAAATGCACCGTAAGCTTCATTTTTTACGTACCTAAAATAGAAACTTAAAAAGGCTGCAATAATTGCAGCAATCATTTTTCCTATTGATGTTTTTGGCGAGCTTGCAGGTTCAGGCAGTAGAAATACTGCAGTAACAATGGTGCCTCCTGTAAACAAACAGAATAGCATATCACCTTCAAAAAACAAACCGGAAAAAATAAGCGATCCGAATATTTTTACTAATATTAGATACACGGCAAGATATATTGCAGAATACATAAAGCGGCTTACATTAAATGCAAGCAACAAGACGCTGCAAAATATCAACACAAAAATTCCGTTGTCTCCGATTATTCCGGAAAATGACAATGAAAAAAAATCAAGATAGTATGCAGGAAATTCGATATTAACTATTTTTAAAATATGCTCGTTAAAAAATGATGTTACACGCCCTTGAATTTCAAAACCATTTTGCTGTAGATACTCTATGGGGCTGCCTATTGAGCCTCTGTCTAATTCCCGCAAGGCTTTACTTAGCACGGCAAGCGGGGACGCAGAAAGAGATTCTGTGAATGCTGACGGCCAAGAAATGCGTAGAAAAAACCAGCCGCTTAAAGCAGGGTTTAGCCAGCTTGATCCCAGCCCGCCATAGCTGAATTTGGTAACAGCTATGGCAAAAATAGCGCCTACCGCAGCCAGTGCCGGATCAATCCCATTTGGTAATAGCAATGTCAATACAAAGGCACTAGCGGCTGCACTGCCGTCCAGTATTGTAATATGACCTCTTTTTAAACTGCAAAGTGTTTCTGTTATAAGTGCTGCCGTAAGGGCTGCAAAGCATACAGTTAATGAATTACCGCCGTCGTTTAACGAGGCTCGTGCTATTCCGGCAAACGCACACAATGATACCAAAAACATCCTTGTGCCTGTTCTGCAAGAGAGCTGAACCTGCGGTTTATGATAAAGTGCTAAAATCCTAGACGGCATCGGCATCCTCTTTATCTGTTATAGTAGAGCTTACTAATGCAGTGCAAAGCGGAAGTGACGACGGACACACTGATTCGCAGCAGCCGCAGCCGTTACACCGTATCAAAAGCGGAATTAAATCTGCACAATGTTTACCGCCGCGCCGCCGTTTATACAAGTCTTCAGGGTCAAGCGATGCAGGGCAGATACGGCGGCATTCACCGCAAGATATGCATCGTTTTTCCGGCATTATGTTACTAAGCCAAGATGCTGTATTTTGATAACGCTTGTAAACCGAACCAATCTTTTTTACGATTTTTCCGCCTATCGTAACAGCGTTTGCGTAAACCATGCTTGTCGTCTTTAAAATCGGTTCGTTTAGACCGGCAACACGTCTGCCGAATAGAGGGCTGCCCATAACAAAACTTTCCGGCTGTTTTATAAAACCGCCGCATTCCTTAAAAACATCGTCTATGCGGCTGCCTATACGCAGTTTTAATACACTTGGATTTCTTACAGCATTGCCGCCTACAGCAACATAGCGGTCCAAAATCGGCTTGCCGAAAATGATTGCATCGTAAACAGCGGCATAAGTTGCAGGTCCCAAAACAAGAAGCTGCCCGAGTTTAATACCCGCTCGTGGGTGTTTATCTTCTGCACGCAATGCAGCTTCTATTTCCCTGTCAGAGTTTTGCGGATATTTTGACGACACAAGAACAGTTTCTACAGGAATACCCATGCTGCCTGTGCCGACAGTTATTTCGTTTAACAAGATGTTTGCAAAGTCTTCGTCATCTTTTGCAACCGCTATGCAGATTTTTCCGGCACCGGAAGCCTTTGCAGTTAAAATGCAGCCAAGTGCTACGGCGTCAAGCCGCTCTTTGCATAGAACACGGTCAGCACTCAACCATGGATCATCAAAAACACAGCGAAGAAGCAAAGTAAAATTATTTTGCGCACTATCGTATTCGGAAAAAATATCGCACAATGGCCGGCCGTCACCGTCCATTTCCACAATACCGGCTTCATCCAAAATTCGGCGCATCTGAAACTGTGAAAAATCATCGCTGTTGCGAGCCTGTTCTATGCGCCCAAGCCGGTCAAATTTTCCTGCAAGGCGTATAACAAGCGCGCTTGATGTAAAATTTTCTGCCAATTTCCAGTTTATTGTCTGTATAACATCGCCCGGCACCGGAGAGTGAATATTTGCAGAACCCGAACCCTGTCTGCGGGCTATCAGCATACCTTCTTCTACATGAGTGCCGGTCTTTACTATGGGAAGGGCACTGTCGCCGGAAAATGATTTCAATACGATTATTGATATGGCGGGCAAAAATGACAGAACACTATCCTGCTTTACAGGTGCATAAGAGTCGTTAAAGCTGATTCCGCCCTTTGGAAATGAATATATTTTCATGCTGTTTTCCGCTTTTTACCTTCGCCTGCAATTTGCCTGCGAATATCAGTTTTTATCAAGTTATCCCAATAATTAATTTTTTTCTGTTCTGTAAGCATAGCAAAAATTATATATAAAAGCAAAGAGCAAAGCGGTGAAAGCACATGCAATGGATTTACGGCAGGTGATGCATACGGAAGCTCTGTTTGCAGAAAATTGAGGAGTTTTCCCATATTGAAATGTGGTAAGCCGTCAGTTTTTGCAGTGATTTTGGGTTCATTTACAGCTACCTGAGTAAAAATGCCGGAACTTTCAAGTTTGTACTGCATATATTGACCGGATTCCGCAGTTGTTTGCAGATCATCTTTGTCGGCATTACCTGTTTTTAACTTTGTAAAGGCAAAATTCTTTTGAAATTCCAAGTGAGCAATGTAGTCAGCTTCGCTTATCATTGCGGAATTCTTGATTTTTGATAGTTTTGAACTGACGGCTCTTGATTGGGCACTTGGTAAATTAGACTTTTGGCTTGCTGTTATAAGCGTTGTAAAGAAAACGGTAAATGCACAAAAAGTCCAAATAAGCGGCAACTTGTAAAAGTAAAGATTTTGTTTTGCTTTTAAGTTTGGTTTTATGGGGATGTAGATAAAGCGGCTGTGAGGTTTGCTCTGTCCAGTTGATGCATGCTGGACGGCAATTGAGGCACAGACAGCAAGGCTAAAAAGGATAATACTTAAAATGGCTGCAACTATGTTTACAGACCCTAAAAATGCAACTGCCAAAAACAGTGCTGCAAAGAGGCTTAGTTTTATGATTGTTCTCTGTTTTTCCTCGCCTGTAATATATGTAAGCGGGAGCAGATCGCAGGGCGTATTGGAAGGTTTAAAAATACTAAGTTCCGGTATCATAACTGCATAATACCGCAGGGCATCTTCGTAATGCCGGAACACGGCTAATATGACGGCGCTAAGTGCAAAACCTCCTGCGCCGTAAGCGGCAAGTAATGAAAGTGCCGGTAAACCGCATACTAGCGCAAAAACATAGTCCCATTTTCTGCTTCGCACAACTAAATAAATACTGAGTATGCAAACTGCTATAAAAAACACAAAGAAAATCGTGCTGTCCTGCTTGGCACTCTTCCATTCAAGTGTGTAAGGAATTCCGGAAAGAGCTGAGGCAAGGATTGCTTCCCCTGTGAATGTAAGCGCGGAGGAAGGAATGTAAATAATGCGTTTGCCCTCTGCGGTAAAAAGACGGCCTACACGCTCTGCATAACCGTCGTTACGCGGATCAAAGGCTGTAACGCGCTTGTCGTATTTGTCAAGGCTCACTTGCTCTATGCCTTCAAAGTTGTTGACGAATGCCCATGCCGTAGACTTGGAATAGAAGCCTTTAATACCGCTTTTGGTAAGCGCTTCGCAAATTTCAGCATCAGTTTTTTCTGATTTTTCGTCAATTATGAGTGTTGCAAACGCCGCATTAACATGCATGCCTGTTTTCAATTGATGTCCACCCAATTGAAAGTTTTGAGCGGCAATCGGCAATGCAAACGCTAAAAACACAACAATCAATTTTTTGTAGTTGAAAAAGATCTGCATAATGCACAGCACATTTTTATCTTTTTGATTTACGAGCATCGATCTAAATCTATCATATTTTTACGATATATAATACTCCTCTTTGTCTTCCCTCTGTGTTCCTCTGTGAACTCTGTGTTAAAATTCTTTAAAGTGCCTCCGTGTTAAAATTCTTATGTTTTTAATTAATCCCTGCCGTTGACTTTTTTAAGGTATTTGGGTATATTTGGGGTATCGGCATTATGCTGATAAAATATGTTTTTCTGTAAGGAGATTTTATGAACACAAAGAAAACCTACATAAATGTAGGAAAAGCGGGGGGGGGGTAAACGTACCTAGATATAGCAAGCCCTCAAAAACCTTTTTTAGTCTGTTTGCAACAGCCATTGTTGCATGTATTTTAGGAGCCGGTTGCGGCGGGGGCGATGGTTCCGGCGCTGAGATTTCAAGCGGAGGCGGCGGATCTAGCCATGGTGGAACCACTACCAAAGGTGTCTATGCCATATTTTCAACAGAAGGCGGCAGGTTTGCCGACGGTAAGGCGACCGTAACAAAAAATCTGGTCTACGTTACAGTTCCCAACGTTGTATTTAACGCAAAATACGCAGGCGAAACCGCTTTTTTAACCGCAAATGATTTAACCGAGTACGATTATGTTGCAAATCCTAATAACTTTGGTGAAGAAGAGTTCACTATTGACGGCAATAACTATCTATACACGGTAGAATCACCTGAAACGATTGATTCGCCTACTTGGATCAATAATAACCAAAGTTTTGCTAAGTGGCAGATAAAAACAGGCGTAGATTCCAAATTGACAGGTCTTGTTACGGCTGGAACTGATGTAAATCCTGTAACCTTCAAGTTTACAATTCCGGGAAGCGATGGGATTCTTACCGCTAAAACAAGCGGTTCGTACGTTACGTTTAAAGCAGTCTATGTAATGAGTGATGAGCTGCAAACTGCAGGCGAGGACCTAGAGCATGAAATAGTCGAGCTTACAAGCGGTTCGGATACGGATACGTATGTTGATGAATATTTGGTCGGCAGCGGTCTTTTAGATGGCGAGAACGACCTTATAGCCCAAAGACGTGCGGAATTGGTTGCAGCGATTACAGAGGCAAACGCGCTCATTGCAGGTCACTTGCAGCAAGTGGATATAGAAACCGAAGCTTTGCAAACCGATGATGAAGGCAACATTATTACCGGTCCCGATGACGAACCCCTGCACGTTATTGAGCATGTTTCTTATGTAACTTATGATGCAGCGGCTATCAACAACGCTCTTGTTAGACTTAGGGAAATGAAAGAGTCCGGCAACTACGCCTTTGATAATTTTGTGCCGCGCGAAGCAACAATTCCTGCAATGAAATCAGAAAATGATTATCATTCGGTAACGATAGCTACTACCGGTAATTACGAAATTGAATTATACGGAGCATCAGGCGGTCATCTGTGGTCAACCAACAATCGTACCGCACTTGGCGGCAAGGGCGGTCATGTTAAAGGAATAGTTGCGCTTAACGCAGGGGACGTGCTTAAATTCCATGTCGGTTCTGCAGGCGCAGGCACTGCGGCGTATGATGCGGGAAGCGGCGAATTTGCCAAGCTCTATACGGCCGCAGCAGATATTCAAGGAGCTAAAGCAGGCGGCTTTAACGGCGGCGGCGGCGGCGGAGCGGGAGTTACTAATAGTAGCTCACTCATTGTTTCCTCAGGATCAGGCGGCGGCGGAGCTACCGATGTGCGTAAGATAGGCTCATATAACAAAGGCGTAAACACAGGGCAAACTACACCGGGTGCTGCAGACAAGCGCATCATGGTAGCAGGCGGCGGCGGCGGGGCAGCGCAAAGTGCTGGGGTAAGTATAGGCGGCGGCGCCCAAACATGGCCCGGTATTAGAGGCGGTAATGCCGGAGAGAGCGGTATCATACGCAATGCGGTAAAATCACAGGCCGCCAAACCAGATGACTATATGTACTTCTTTACTTCCGGTACAGCAACTGTATGGTACGGCACCTACAACACGAATGAAACTGCCGGAACTGCTGACGGTGTAGGAGAAACCGGTATAACTGGTGTAATTGCCAACGGCAACGGATGGGAAGGACGCGGCGGCGGCGGCGGCGGTTATGTAGGCGGTGCTGCTCATACAGTCAACGCTCTCGTTGATTACACAGCCTCAGGCGGCGGCGGCAGCAACTACGTCGGCACCGGCACCTCCTCTCCTATCGATGAGCTATCCGACTACTACGGAGACGGCAAAGCCTCGATTAAGTTTGTAAACTAGATATCCTTACGGCAGCTGCTAAGACAGCAGCTGCCTTTTTTATGACCTGCGTCTAGGATCAAAGGCATCGCGGACAGCTTCACCAATAAAAACTAAAAGACTTAACATAATAGAGAGAACGGCAAACACAGAAATACCAATCCATGGACTTTTTATTTCTGCCTTACCCTGCGCTAAAAGTTCGCCAAGCGAAGGCGAACCTACAGGCAGACCAAAGCCTAAAAAATCAAGGGATGTAAGTGTTGTAACAGATCCTGCAAGTATAAACGGCAGGTAACTTAAAGTGCTTGTCATGGCATTAGGCAACATGTGTATAAACATAATCCGTGCATTGCCTGCCCCCATTGCACGTGCTGCAAGCACATATTCAAAATTGCGGGCGCGTAAAAATTCAGCGCGGACAAGACCTACAAGACTCATCCAGCCAAAAAGCAATGTGATAAACAACAGCCACCAAAAATTAGGTTCAATAATGCTGGAAAGAATTATCAAAATAAAAAGTGTAGGCATGCCTGACCAGACTTCCATAAAGCGTTGAAATATTATATCGAACAGACCGCCGTAATATCCCTGCAGTGCACCTAAAGTTATCCCTATTATGGAGCTTGTAAGGGTTAAAGCAAGGCCGAAAAGCACGGAAATCCTAAAGCCGTATAACAGGCGGGCGGCAATATCCCGTCCGCGGTCATCGGTGCCTAAAATATTATCTGCGCTAGGCGGTGCAGGGGCTGCACGTTCTAAATTGTAATTGATTGTGTTATAACTAAATTGTATAGGCGGCATAATCATCTGGCCTTTTTTATTTATCAATTCTTTGATGTACGGATCGCGGTAATCTGCATAAATATCAAACTCGCCGCCGAATATCAGCTCCGAATAATTTTTAAAAACCGGAAAATATAATTTGCTATCGTAGCAAATTAGTATAGGTTTATCGTTTGCAATGAATTCAGAAATAAGACTTATGCCGAATAAAATACAAAAAATCCAAAGTGAAAAATATCCGCGTTTATTTTTTTTAAAACGCATAAAACGATCGGAGAGGTGGGGCGGTGTTTTAGTTTGCATTCGTGTTCTGTGCATTTGTACCTGTAGTGCTTTTTGGGTTTAACGATTTAACAATAACATCACGGTTATCCAGAATTGATGTTATAGACATTCCTTGATGCAAGCGTGAAATTATCTGAGCAAACAATTTTGTAATATTAACACTTACATACCATTCACGTTTTAAAAGATCTTCGTTGTCGTGATACACAGCATTTGTACCGATGATGCGGTGGAACATGCCTTTTTTGTACGCATCATCAAAATATTCAATTGCCCTGCCGGAAAACAGCGGCAAACTTATTGCACAAATAACCCTGCCAGCCCCCTGCTCTTTTAAAAATTCCATTGCCTTTAAAAGTGTGCCGCCTGTACCAAGCATATCATCTGCCATAAAAACAGTTTTGTTTTTTACATTACCAAGCAATTTAATTTCTGCAATATTATTATCCATTGCATCTTTTGTAACACGCGAATAATCGCGCTCTTTATAAATTAAGGCAAGCGGTTTTTTTAATGCTGTTGCATAAAATTTATTGCGGTCTACCGCTCCGGTATCAGGTGCTACAACAACAAGGTCTCCGCTTTCAAGATTTACGATTTGCGAAAGCGCACGGATAATTTGATAACTTGCATGCAGATTTTCCAAACGCAGACGGCAAAATGCATTGCCTATTTCGCGGGAATGAATATCAAGTGTGATTATGCGGTCAACTCCAAGCGATTCCATTACCATACCGATACGGCTAGCTGTTAGCCCCTCACGCCCCTTCTTTTTATGCTGACGTGAATACGGATAAATAGGCAGCACTGTTGTAATACGCTCCGGTCCCGCTTGTTTAACAGCGTCAACAGTAACGTACAGCATCATAAGGTGATCATTTATTGAAAGCGGCTTTGTAAGTGTGCCTTCATTAAATTTTAGCGCATGATGATTTTCGACATCCTGCACAATATAGACATCCTTACCCCGTATTGATTCCATAAGTTCGGCTTTTAATTCGCCGTTTGGAAACATAGTAAAACGCGTAGGCACCTTAAAACGCGGTGTGTGGAGCTTTAGATCGTTAGCATGCGGAATAAGTCCGCTGGTGGTTATTTCGTTTATAAAATTGATCTGTTTACTTATCTCGGCAGGTTCGATATGGTAACGTTTGGACATTTCCTCCATAGTTTTGTTGAAAATATTTTTATACTGATTTTTTAAGTGCCCAATTACCTGATTAGCAAAAACCTCACCGCCCGGGCAAGCAATAATGGCAAGGTTCGCCGGATTTGAATAGTGCATAGATACATTCTACACAAGTGAGCGATACAGGGAAAGACCCCTAATCCTTGTAGAATAAATTTTATATAATGTTATATAATAAAATTGATGACTGCATATTGTGTGCGACTGTCAATTAATATCACATATAACAAGGAAAAATTCAGATGAGGGATAAAAAACTTTACCGTGAACGCAAAAAGAATCATATTTGTGTTCAGTGCGGAAAAAAACTTAGAAAGACGTACCAAAAAGTGCATTGCCCTGATTGTTTGGAAGATTTAAAAGCACGGCAGCACGCCCTTGACCCCGAAAAACAGAACTCTAACAAAAGGGAACGGTATGCTTACAGACGCGATGTTTTGGGAGTTTGTCCACGTTGCGGAAGAAAACCTGCAAAAGGCAGAACACTTTGTAAGACCTGTCTTTCATTAGCCAACAGCGGTGCAAAGTTAAAGAAAAAATAATTGCCATATTTTGCCGCATTTTCTACTTTACAGCACTACTTTAAA
The DNA here is from genome assembly GCA_036245275.1 of Termitinemataceae bacterium. Taxonomy (GTDB): domain Bacteria; phylum Spirochaetota; class Spirochaetia; order Treponematales; family Breznakiellaceae; genus BTID01. The sequence goes on along the minus strand of BTID01000086.1, from coordinate 8,562 downwards.
GCATTTTAAAAATAGTATAGACTGTAGACAATGACGGGTTCTAATTATATATTTCGTAGTGCGGATCAATGGAAGGCGAATTTATTAAAATTGCCGGATAGTATTTTTTTTGATCTTATGCGCAGTGTATTGGGTGATGTTAAATCACCGTTTAATAAGCAAAGTCTAATCGAAGATTTAAGTAATGTGCTTTTAAAACGTGATGTACAAAAAACTATCGAAGCGTACATCGATGTAACCGATCATAAAGTTATCACTGCAATTGCTGCATTAAACGAACCTACAGAAAGTGATTTGGAAAGTTTTTTTTCATGCGAATTGAGTTATACTGATGTTCATTTAAAGATTTTGAATTTGGAAGAACGCTTGATCGTATACCGTATCCGCAAAAAAGACGGGTCGCTATGCCTAGCTCTTAATCCGCTTTTAAAAAAAGTTCTCTCTCCATTTATGGCAGATAAATCTGTTTTGTTTCCACACAAAAAAATCACAACGCCGCTGCAAGAGAATAATATTGATTTTCGTTTTGCTGTGTTTACATCGCTTATTTTAGAAGAGAGTGATTTTTGGACTGTTGAAGGCAATGTAAAAAAAAGCATTTATGCAAAAACCTGCAAGATATTGAGTGTAGAAGATGCAGCTTTTTTTATTGCTGCCTTAGAAAAATTAAAAGTTCTGAATGATGAAAATTCACAAGTTTTACAGGAAGAGTTTTTTAATTTGGATACAAGATCACGCCTTACTTACATTGCAAGCGGTATGTATTTTTATTTAAAAGACAAAAAAAATCTATGTGCAAAAGACCCTAGCAACATAGTATTGATAACATCACTCATTAGCCTGATAATTGAAGAAACCCGCAAATTAAAAGATGCTTTGTTTTTGGAAACCACAATAAAACGTTTAATAAAAGTTATTTTAAAAAATGAATCATTTTTGCAGATACAACGAAATACACTGTCTGTAGAAATAAATGTTGACTTTTTAATCACTGCAATGGAAAAAGCAAATTTGATTATCAAAGGACAAGGCAGCAAGGCTTACTATTATTTTGCTGATAACGGCAGCAGTTCTGCAAGCACAAAAGAAAAGTCAGCCCTTATTGCATTTGATTCGGCTTATTCATTTTTTCCTATGCCGGAAATTTCATTTAAGACGATCATCATACTTTCTAAATTCTGTGAAGTTAAAGATTCCGGCGGCAAGGCGCAATTTATTATAACACGGGATTCAGTTACACGCTCGCTAAACAAGGGAACAACAAGTAACGAAATATTTGAGATTCTGGATACACTTAGTATGGGACGCTTGAATAGCAATGTTAAAATGTCTCTTAAAGACTGGGAACGGCGTTATAACGAGGTGTGTCTGTATGATACGCTGACTGTTGTTCTGTCGTCCGATATGCAATATCTTGCCAAAACTGAAAGTTTTAAAAGCCTGATTTTATGCAATCCTGCATCAGGTATTTTTATACTTAATTCAAATGACAAAAAAAAAGTTACGGCTATTTTAAAAAAAGCCGGTGTGCAATCAATAGCAGAACCCAAAGAGCTTAATGCTCCGGAAAAAATTGTGTACCGCAGTAAAACAAAAAGCAAGCCGGAATATTTTATGCCGCTTAAATTTGCAAACGGAACAGTACAAAATGGCGGACAGAAAGAAAATGAGCGCACCTTACCGGAAGATTGTCAGAGTGAAAAAGTAGATGCGGAATATTACAAGAAAAAATTCAGAACTATTTTAAATGGTATGCAGGAAAAAATGCTTATCAAAACATCGGAGAGAGAGGAGTTAAGCGACAGAATAGAACGCTCCCTTATTTTTTGCAGATCACAACTTGAGTATAGCTCGCTGCGCTACGAAAAACGTCAGGCTAACTCTATGGACTATGTAGGCAAGATCGCTATTTCTAAACAAGCACTTACTACCGGTGAAATTTTAGAGCTTGAATTTAACAATGAATCCGGCAAACCTGTTCAATATACAGGATATGCAAAGTCTCTGGAAAAAACAAAAACTGATACCATTCTTTCTTTGCAACCTATACAAGAAGATTTATCATCTTCTGATATGGGAATGATCACAGTTTCTATAGGAAAGATTCAATCAATGCGCCGAATCAAAAAATCAATATTTTCAGTGTAACATAAATATAAGGAATTATTATGCCATTATTACCATTTTCAAAAGATCCGTTTTCAAGTGAAAGTCAGGCTAAGCTTGCCGTGTTAATTGATGCGGACAACGCACAAGCAGTTTGTATAGAGGGACTGTTAGACGAAATCGCCAAATACGGAGTCGCCAGTGTTAAACGGATCTACGGAGATTGGACAAGCGTTCATTTGCGTTCATGGAAAGACAAACTTTTAGAGCATGCAATTCAGCCTATTCAACAATTTTCATACACAACAGGAAAAAATGCCACAGACAGTGCAATGATTATTGATGCTATGGACCTGCTTTACAGCGACAACTTAGATGGATTTTGTTTAATATCCAGCGATTCGGATTTTACGCGTTTAGCGGCAAGGATTCGCGAAAGCGGTTTAAAAGTTTACGGGTTTGGCGAAGAAAAAACTCCGCGCGCTTTTGTTTCCGTTTGCGATAAATTTATTTACACCGAGATTTTGCGTAATATTCAGGAAGAAACTGAAGACGCTAACGGTGAAGAAGACATTGCAAAATCAAAGAAACATAAAAAATTTAAAATTGATCACAAGCTTACAAAACTTTTACGTGATGCGGTAGAAGATATTGCCGATGAATCCGGCTGGGCATCTCTTGCAAGTATAGGTCAAAAAATAACAAACCGTTCTACAGATTTTGATGCACGTAACTACGGCTTTAAAAAACTCGGCGATCTATTCCGTGCAATTCCAGATTTTGAAATCGACGAACGTTCGCAAGAAAACAGCATAGGCAAACAAATTTATATACGTTGCAAGAAGTGATCAATTTGCCCTTATCTTTTTGCAATATCCATTTTGATAGGCGCATCTTTATCTTTGTTTAATATTTTTACAATGTTCTTATAAAGAACTCTTTGCACTTTATTGCTGCGGCTAAATTCAAGTGATTTATAGTGAAATACACCGACATCAGAATATACTAATACTAAATATTCATGCACATCAGAACAAAAACATACTCTAAACTTAGAGCCGCCATATAAATCTTTTACATATTTAATAATCTGTTGTGCATATTTATTTGGCGTGTCTTCAAGGAACATTTTTAAAAACAGATCTTCTGACTTAAAACCTTCAAACTCTTTTGTAAAGTCAACAGCCTTGTCAATATCTTTTAGACAATTTCCGGCCGAAGCTAAAACTTCATCGGTACTTGCCACATAATTATTTTTCCATTCTTCAACTATTTTTTCGTCAAGATCAATTACCTTGATGTGAACATCAATATTTCCTGCTCTAAATACATTCAGAATATCATAAAATATTCCGACAGGGTTTTCGTCAAAAAAACCGTTATTCTTTGTCAGCAAAATGGCACTTGTTCCGTACAAATTAATGATAAAAGGCACAATAATAAGCTTGCCTGTTACACGCACTAAACCATTCTTTTTGAATGTTACTTTTAGTTTAAGCTCATGTTCATCCGATCTAAACGGTCCAACAATAAAATCCTTACCATCATTGTGCTTGATAAGTAAATTGTATAAATCAATTGCTACATACAGATGACTTCCTGTAAGTTCTACAACTTGATACCCGTCTGCCATACAATAAAATCTCCCGTCTATCATTATTTTTACTGATATTTTATCACATTGAGCATAAGAAAAACAATACCGCGCAATTTTTATGGCGGGTATTTAGGTACGGCTACGAATTGAAGGGGTGCTATTTAAACTATACCATCATTTCAAATTCTGTGTTAAAATTACCTCAAACAAAAGCATCAACCGCTAAAAACGCGAAAGGGACGCGAAAAGAATATTTTTTGTTTTCTTTCGCGCTATTTCGAGCACTTTCGCGGTAAAAATTCTTACGCTGTTTAATTAAGCCTTGAGAGCACCTCTGAATACTAGTGGCACGCAAGATTGCGTTGGATTTTGTCGCAGATTGAAGGCGAAAAGCGCAAGCAAAATGGGTTTTTGTTGAGCATTTGAGCCAAAAAGATGCGGAAAAAGGCAATGCAAGATTGCGGCGAATGAGTATTCAGAGGTGCCCTTGATTTTATAATTGAATTGTCCGATAATATGGGGTAATACTATTTTAAGAGGTAACAACAGGATGACTAAAAGAAAAAAGACAATGATAGACATTATTGCAGTACTAGCAATGCTTGCATGTGTTCTGATAATAACATGCGAAAATGATTTTTTAAAAGGCGGAAAAACAGCAGTAAGCGGTGCTGGCGGCGAGGGAGGGGGCGGCGGCGGCGGCGGCGGACCGGCAGGTCCTTTTGTATGGAATACCGATACTATATATCAAGATCCTGCTTCAGCTACTCTATATCCGGGAACATTATTCGGTAGAATAAATACAAGGTCGCGTGTTTGGTTTAGTAGCGATACTGATGGAGTCGCCGGAACCAAGTACGTAGGAACCTCTGATCCTATAACATTGGCAACATTAGGCACTGCTGTTTTTGATAGTACTGATAAAATTAGCGTCGCTATAACTTTTGCGGGTGCTGCAAATGAAGCTCCGCCATATTTTGAAACAACAACTTTATCAATAATGCCTTCTGCATTTACCGGAGCGGATAAGGATAGCTATGCAGACCTTGCAACGTTACCTCTTACATTCAAGGTTGCCACATACCCTGAATGGACAAAAATAAGGTTAGAGGGCACCGATTTTGGCTCAGTCGGAACAGACTGGGATGATGTTTACGGTTCCCTTAATGGCGCACTCGCAGGGAGTCAGTCTGATGATGTAATAGATGCAATTCTGGAAATTATCGGTTCACAAGTATTAGGTTCTGTAAATTCAATAATAGTTGCAGGTGTAGCTGCTAATGGTGATCCGGCGATAGGAACTGATAATATTACTTGGGCTATCCCTAACCTAAGCAGTACAGGCTATTTGCTTAAGTCGCCGCATATATTTACTTTAGGACCATTCGGCACAGATGGTGAAACAGCAACAGCACAGATTGCTATTCCTGTTGAAATTACATCTAGCGTAGGCAAGGCGATAGGAAGCCTTGCATTAGTAGGCACCGTAACAACTAATGCAGGATCTGGTTCTAACGCAGAGGATATTGGGACATATATAATTGGTTCAGGCAGCATAGATGCAGCTATTAGTGCCAGTGGTGTTGAAGCTGTTGGCACAAGATTTACTTGGGAACCATCCACTGTTGATCAAAATGAAACATATAACTTAACCATTACTTTAACAGAAGACACAAAAAACGAAATTCCGGGATCTTTTACAATTCCTGTGACTTTTGGCGGATTTTAAGATTTTAATTTGCTGCCTGCAAAATATCAGGCAGCATTCTGCAGCACCAAGCGCGCGTCCTTAGGCGAAGCAGAAATCGTGTGTTATGCGAAAGAAATCCGGCATTATTTTTCCAATAATATAAAAACGTTAAAAAAAATAATCGAGATATATCTTTTTCAGATATCAAACCGTATTTTATACATCGTTGCCTTTTTCTAATTTTTGTATTTCTTTTATTTTTAAATATTCACTCGGAGTATATACTTTTATTGTTGATTTCTTATAATCCTCCGTATTCCTTGTAAGTATATAATCAATTTTATTTTCTACTGCCGTATAATATTGTACCGCATCTTCAAAATCTGAAAAACCTGATTCCAATGCCTTTTGTATTATTATATCATCCACATTCAACACCGTTAATATTAATCTTAATTTTCTTAGAAAATTTATTGAAGTTTCATGATCCTTTAATTTTCTCTGTATATAATAAGTATTAGTAAATATTAGAGAAGATGTGTATCCTTTATATTCACCGGCTTCTACCAAGTTTATTAATTTCACGGCGTCATTTACCGCATTCCTTAATGACCGATCCCTCTCAATGGAAATATCTAAAATAATATCATTATCAAAAAATATTTTGTCCTTCATAAATATTTTTCCATTAATGCATCTGTCAAAATGTCTTTATAGTCGATTGACTCTTTATCATTTTCCTTTATTTTGATTACCCCAACCAATTCTTTGGTTATCGGTCCTAAGGAATTATATTCTATATTTTCATTATTTCTTGATGAAATTGTGGATAAATAGTCCTCAACCAATTTTGAAATACTTCTTTTTTGGTTTTTTGCGTAAATTCTGGCATTTTCTATGACATTTTGTTCAATATTTAATGTTAATTTATTATACACAATCACCTCTTACGTAATAATATACCCCCATGATTACGTGCATGTCAAGGACTTTTTTATGTTTCTTATGTTTTTTAAAATATTTTTTGGCGAGGTACGTAACCATTTTTATACGAAAAGTAGGAGATTATTGTCAGCGCCTATGGCGCCCGTATTTCCATCACATAACACACGCTAGACGCTGCGCCCGCATTAGCGGGCTTTGGGTTACGTTCGCTAGGTCGGCTACGCCTCCCACGCTCACTCCACCCACATTTTTGTGCGGCAAAATGCTTGCGCATTTTTTCTTATGCCGCACAAAAACGTCAGTCTAGCTTTTGTCGTTATGCGATATTGGGGCAAAACTTTTTGTAAAAATATAGAAAAATAGGCTGAATTTCCCCAAATGTTTCGTTGATTTTTGCAAATTTCTATTTTAAAAAGTACTTGACAATATAATGATAATATAATTATATTATATGTATGGAAATTATTTGGGACACAGATAAAGAAAAAATAAATATTTCAAAACATAAAGTGTCTTTTGAGGAGGCAAAATCCGTATTTTTTGACCCAAATGCTAAAATAATACATGATCCAGATCATTCTATCGAGGAAGAAAGATATATTATATTAGGTTTAAGTAAAAAATTAAATTTATTAGTTGTATGTCATTGTTATAAAGAAAATGAAGATATAATTCGGATAATAACTGCTCGGAAAGCAACTAAACAAGAAACTGAACAATATGGAGGCAAAATTTATGAGAAACGAATATGATTTTTCTGGGGCAAAATTGAATCCCTATGTAAAGAAGTTAAGGAAACAAATTTCAATACGGATTGACATTGACACCATTGAATATTTCAAAAAACAGGCGGAGGAAACAGGAATAGCCTATCAAAATTTAATTAACTTGTATTTAAATGATTGTACTGTTAATTCTAGAAAAATGAATATAGAATGGAAATAATACAAATAAAAATCCCCGCCGCAGAGCAGCGGAGATTTTTGTTCTCCCGAAGAATTGCACTGCGGGTTTAATACCCTCTGTAACGCCCCAAGGGGGCGGGGTATTAAACCCTACGGCACGAATAAAAAATATTTGTGTTTTTAGGGTGCAACAAAAAATAATGGCAAATTTAACACGGAGGTACAGGAGGCACACGGAGGGAATTCGGAGGAAGAACAAAAAATCATTAAATTCTTATTCTTCATCTTCTCTTCTCCTCTGTGTTCCTCTGTGAACTCTGTGTTAAAATTCTTTAAAGTGCCCTTAAAATATGTGCGATTTTTTGAAAATAATGTGTAAAACCTATTGATAAATTTACAAAAACATAGCCAACCTTTTGTCGTTAGGCGAAGTTGGACAGTACTACATAGAATTAAATGGATTTTTTATTTTAACCCCATTAATTATTTGTCCATCATTTAAATCTTCTGTTATTAATTCTGTACAATTAGCAGATTCCGAGGCAGCTATTAATAACGCATCCCAAAATGATATTTTAGACATAATACTTATATCTATTCCCCGTTCAATTATTGCTGATCCATTTTGTACTACTTCAACATTTTCAATATAATTATGCACATACTCCTTTACCTTTAAAGGTTTCATCTGTAATTTAATTGTACAAACATTATAAAATTCTTGCAATACTTGAGTTGATATAACTGCTACATCATTAAAAATAGCCTCCTTTACTATCTTTCTGGCTATCATTTGTTTGTTTTTGTCAAATTTGTCTACTGTGTATACAAGTATGTTTGTATCTATAAATACTTTATCCACGATATAACTCTTCTCTTGTCCATTTTTTTCCTTTCGAGTTTGCATTTTCTTTATCGATGTCTTTAAACATTTCATCTAACCAGTCTTTAGATGTATGCCTAACTATTTTTTCTAAAGATTTCCTTACCAAGGCATTTAAAGACAAATTATGTCTTTTTGCATATTCTCTCCCCAAAACAATAATTTCCTCGTCCATTGCCAATGTAATATTCTTCATTTTTATGCCTCTTTACACATAATACGTGTATTTTTTGATTTTGTCAAGCATTTTTTTGACAGCATTTTTTTTGAAAATTTTGGATCTTCTGGGTTTCTTGTGAAACAGCCCTTATAATGATATAGTAAAAAAATGGACGAAAAAGAGTTTTGTAAAAAAATTATGGGTGTAGTATCACCATGGGAAATAAGCAAGATAGAAACAGACGAAGCTAAGAAACGTGTTGATGTATATCTTGAT